>JBJFAF010000216.1:0-6652 GCA_051887755.1 Candidatus Coproplasma sp. | reverse complement strand
CAACCGTCTGACTTTAAAAAGCTCTTTACAACGGCGACGCTCTCCTCGGTAAAATTGTTATAATACAGCTCCCTTCCGTAATAAAACTTTTCGCGCGGGGAAAGTTTACCGCCCTTTGCAATTATATTTTGATAAATGCGCAGGTTGCGCATAGGCGAATTGCTCTTCTGCTTTTTGTGGAAGATACACGCATCGGAATAGATTATTTTGCCTATCGGGGCAATAACCTCGTGCACTGCACCCTCCCACTTAAGCCCTAAAGAGCGGCGAAAAATTCGCTCTCGGAAGTAAACGAAGGTCGGGTTGCCCCTCTCGTCGAAGGCGCTGGCGTACTTTAAAAAGGCGACGTCGAACCCGCCGTCGTTTTTTAACGAGTTTATAATTTCGGCGTTTTCCTCCGTCACCACGTCGTCGGCGTCAAGCCACATAATAAAGTCGCATCCCGCCCGTTCGAACGAATAGTTGCGGGCGGCGGAGAAATCGTCTATCCACTTAAAAAAATACACCTTGTCGGTGTACCGCTTAGCAATATCTACGCTGTTATCCGCAGAGCCCGTATCGACCACGATTATCTCGTCGGCGACGGGCAGAATACTTTCAAGGGCTCTTTGAAGGGTTAGCTCCTCGTCCCTTACAATCATACAAACGCTTAATGATGGCATAGTCAAGTCGTATTATATTATATGTAACGCCCCTCGCCTTTGTGTGGGTATGTGCACTTTTTTATAGTAACTCTTAATCACTTATATAATTGAATACAGTTTTTATTATGCTATTGAATTTTCAAAAATTATGTGTTATATTATTGACAAGTTAGAGAACAATGGAGAGTTTTATGGAATTATTCAAGAAAAGAAAAGCTAAAACTACCGAATATTCCACCTGTGAGAATATAGATAAAAAGCCAATTGTAACTCAAGAAGATATAGCAAAGCTGCTTGACACTTGCTATACTAAAAGTTTGAATGGTATTCCCAATGTCAGTGAAAGTGTTATAGAATTAGCCAACGATTATTTAAAAAAACACAAAACGAAAGAAGCTGCTTGTAAAGCAATGATTAAAAATCAAATAATGAAATGCACTACTTCAGGATTTCTAACGGGTTTCGGGGGATTTATTACGTTACCTGTTACTTTACCCGCAAATGTTACAAGCGTACTTTACGTTCAAATGCGTATGATTGCCTGCATTGCTTATATGGCTGGTATGGAATTAAACAGTGATAGTACGCAAACGTTTGTATATGCCTGCCTTGCCGGCGTAGCAGTTAACGAAATTGTAAAGCAAGCAGGAATAAAATTTGGACTTAAATTTACGACTTCTTTGGTCAAGAAAATACCAGGTAAAGTTTTAACAAAAATTAATCAAAAAGTCGGTTTCCGCTTTTTGACTAAATTCGGAACAAAAGGCATAATAAACATAGGCAAATGTATACCCGTTGTCGGTGCGGTTGTCGGCGGTAGCTTTGATTTGGTAGAAACAAAAGTAATTGCCGATAGGGCATATCGTTGGTTTATGGAAGAAGACTTTTCAACCACAAAAGAAAAAGATACTGAATCAAAAGAAGATAATATTGAAATAACGGCAAAAGATTTTGAAGATACGGAAAATGTCGAGTGAACGTTTTTATTACTTTGCTATAATTTATATAAGCCTGGTCAGGGGATAATTATGAGAAAAAGCAACAGGGAAATTAAGGAATTTAATAAAATTATAGAGATTTTAGACAGGTGTCAGGTTATAAGGTTAGGTCTGCACGATAAAGATTACCCCTACATCGTCCCCCTTTCCTTCGGTTGGGAGGTTAGCGGCGGCAAGCTCAACTTATATTTCCACTGCGCAAAGGAGGGTAAAAAGCTCGATTTGATTGCCGCAAATGGCAAGGTTTGCGTTGAGGCGGATATTTTAAACGGCTATAAGCCGACTGAAAAAAGCGTTACCGCCGACTACGAGAGCATAATTGCCTTTGGCACGGCGGAAGAAGTTATAGGCGACGAGGCGATTCACGGCATTAAACTGTTGCTTGACCACTGCGGCATTTCAGGTTATTCGCCCGAAGATTGCGTTTTGACCAAAATCGTCGCCGTTTACAAAATAAGCGTTGATACGATTACGGGCAAAAAAAGATTTTTATAACCGCTATCTTTTTCTTTAAAAACAGAGGTAAAACGGCTTGAGTTTTTTTATGCGATATGTTATATTGAACTTGCACGAAGGTATAGCTCAGTTGGTTAGAGCGCTTGCTTGACATGCAAGAGGTCGATGGTTCAAGTCCATTTATCTTCACCATAGGGCAAAAAGGAAGGCTTATCGTGCCTTCCTTTATTCGTCTTTTTACTGTGAAAATATAATTAAAAAATTTTTAACTTTTTTAAAAAAGTGCTTGACTCTCCTTTTAGGGGATAGATTACGATATAGGCGTAAGGAGATGAACTATGTACAAAATCGGTGAATTTTCAATGCTTTGTAAGCTGACGGTTAAGGCTTTGCGCTTTTACGAAGAGCAAGGGCTTATTAAACCAAACTTTGTCGACGAGTTTACCAACTACCGCTACTACGAAGCGGAACAGCTTAGTCAGGTGGAATTTATCGTAAAACTTAGGGAAGTCGGGCTTTCGGTCAAAGAGATTCAACGGGTCTTTTCCGGAGAAGACTTGAATTTAATTTTAGAAGAACGAAAAAAGAGCATTGACGAGCAGATTATTTTGTGCAACTCTCAACTCCTTAAAATAAAATTTTTGCAAAAGGAGCAAGCTATGAAAGAACAGATTTTTATTAAGGAAATACCCGAACATACCGTATACTATAAGGACGGAAAGATTAAAGATTTCAGCGAGATTGCCGCCTTCGTTTTATATGCCGGCAGTGAGTGCGCAAAGGCTAACCCCGACTTGAAGTGCGTTCAGCCTGACTATTGCTATATCAACTATTTAGACGGCGAATACAAAGAAACAGATATCGCTATCCGCTATGTAGAAGCGGTTGAAAGAGTTGGTATTGAGACAAAGAATATTAAGTTTACCACTATACCCAAAGCTAAGTGCGTGTGCATTCAGCACAGAGGTTCTTACGCAAATCTGCGCTCTTCCTACAATACTATAATTAAGTATATTGAAGAGAACGGCTTAAAGATTGACGGATTCCCCAGAGAGTGCTACATAGACGGCTGTTGGAACAAGGAAAACGAAGAAGACTATTTAACTGAAATTCAGTTCCCCGTAAAGTAACTAAGGCGCAAAAATAAATAGGGCGTAAAAACTTTGCCGCCGCACCCGAAAACTTCGTGTGCGGCGGTTTTTTGATTAGAGCTTGTAATTATTGGCAAAGTGTGATAGAATAATGACATGAGTTGGTTTAATTATTACGGGCTTATAATAATTGCGTTGATTATGGTACCAAACGTCGCGTTTGCGTTTACCCATAAAGACGGATTTGAAAACAAATATAAGAATAAGCTTTGCGAGGCGCTTGAGCAGGTCGGGAGATACGCCTGTTTTTTGCTTATGATTTTCAATATCCCCTATACCTATTTCGGCTACTACTTTCCATACGCTGAAATCGTCTATCTTGCCGTAAACGGTGGGTTGGTTTTATCCTACCTGCTCGTTTGGGTGGTTATGTGGAAAAAGGATAACCTTTTAAGGGCTGTTCTTCTCTCTGCAATTCCCTCCGCAATATTCGTCTTTTCGGGGGTTATAATTTCAAGCATACCGCTTATCGTCTTTTCGATAATCTTTTCCGTAACCCATATACTAATTTCGGTTAAGAATGCAATATCGTAATTAACGTAAAAACAGTTTAATAAGTTTATCGTAACACTTCTTTACAGGGCGATAGCGCATAGGTAAATCTATCCACGTCGCCTTGTCTACTATGCTCTTATAGTGCGTAAAGGTTTCAAAGCCGACCTTGCCGTGATAAGCCCCTATGCCGCTTGCACCGAAGCCGCCGAAGGGCATAGACGAAGTTGCCAGATGAATGACCACGTCGTTGACGCAGCCGCCGCCAAAGCCGAGCTCTGCCGTCAATTTTTTTATCGTATTTTTATTCGACGAGAATGCATACAGCGCAAGCGGGCTATCGTGTTGAGAGACGTAGGAGACGACCTCGCTTAAATCGTCGTAAGTTATAACGGGCAAGACGGGTCCGAAAATTTCTTCCTGCATAACTGCGTCGGAGAAGTCTACGCCGTCGAGAATAGTCGGTTCTATTTTAAGCGAATTTTTATCGCTCTTGCCGCCGTGCACTACCTTTTTGCCGTCGATAAGCCCCGTAACCCTATTAAAATGCTTTTCGTTGATAATTTTGCCGTAGTCGGGGTCTTGCAAAGGGTTCTCTCCGAATTGCTTGACAATCTGCTTTTTTAGCTCGGCAATCAGCCTATCGTGCACTGGTTTTGCGCAGAGAATATAGTCGGGTGCGACGCAAGTTTGACCCAAGTTCAAAAATTTACCCCAGGCTATGCGCTTTGCCGCAAGTGGAATATTTGCCGTTTCATCGACGATGCAGGGGCTTTTTCCGCCCAACTCCAACGTGACGGGGGTCATATTTAATGCCGCCTTTTCATATACGAGCTTGCCCACGCTTTTACTGCCCGTAAAGAAAATATAGTCGAATTTGGTATTTATAAGCTCTGCGTTTACTTGCCTGCCGCCGAAGATAACTGCCACATATTCAGGGGGGAATACGCTCTCCACCACCTTTTTTATGGCAGCGTTCGTGTTAGGCGAATACGCACTGAGTTTTAAAACAACGGTGTTGCCCGCCGCCACTGCGTCGATTAACGGGTCGATAGATAAAAGGAACGGATAGTTCCAAGGGTTCATTATAAGCACATTGCCGTACGGCGACGGCAAGCGGTAGCTTTTTGATTTAAACTGCGCAAGCGGAGTTGCAACCTTTTTCGGCTTTGCAAACCTTTTTACATGCTTAATCATATACGAAAGCTCGCTTAAAGCAAGTCCCGTTTCGCACATATAGCTCTCGCTCTCGCATTTGCCCAAATCCTTTTTAAGTCCTTCGTGAATTTCGTCTAAATTTTCCTTGATTGCCGTATAAAGCGCCTTTAAATGCTTTAAGCGGTGGTTTACATCCAACGTCTTACCGCTCATAAAATAGGTGCGTTGGCTCTCTATTATAGTTTTAACTTCCATTTTAGTCCTTTTATTAACCCTTTATTTTTAAATACATTTCGCTTAATTTTTGCTTATTCCAAAGTACGGGTACGGGATATAGAGGGTTAGCCTCCTTATCCGCATAACCCGCAAGCTCGGCGATATCGTTTATATCGATTACGGGAAGACTTGCAGGGATATTGAACAGGGCGTTGAGCCGCTCTATCTCCGCAACGACCTTTTCCGCACCGATTTTATAGCTATCGCCTTCGTCCGCTAAACCGCAAAATACTGCTATTTCCCACAGCTTTTGAACTATCGCCGAGCCGTACTCTTTTAAAACTATGGGCAAAATTACGGCGTTGGCGAGCCCGTGGGGCACGTCGTACTTGCCGCCCAACGAATGGGCGAGGGCGTGCACGTAGCCGACGTACGCCTTAGAAAACGCCCTGCCTGCCTTGTGCGACGCAATGAGCATATTCTTCCTTGCAATCGGGTCGGGGGAATTGAAAGATTTTTCGATATTCTCAAATATCAGCTTGCAGGCGTCTAACGCATCTCTACGGGTTGACTTGTTGCCGCCCTTGCCTATATACGCCTCTATTGCGTGGGTGAGTGCGTCCATACCCGTCGTGGACACGACGCCTTTAGGGAGGGACATAGTCATACCCTCGTCAAGCACGGCAAAGCGTGGAATTAAGGGGAAGTCGTTTATAGCGTATTTATGACGGGTACAACTATCTACTATTACGGCAGCTAAAGTCGTTTCACTGCCCGTCCCCGCCGTCGTAGGCACAGCAATCAAAAGGGGAATTTTTTTGCGCACTTTTAATATTCCCTTTAAATCGTTGAGCGTCTTTTTAGGTCTTGCAAGGAGTGCGCCTACGCCCTTTGCGCAATCCATAGGCGAGCCGCCGCCCACTGCGATAAGACAGTCGCAACCGCCTGTTTTGTATATTTCAAGTGCGGAGGCGACGTTATCAGTCGTGGGGTTTGCAACAACTCCGTCGTAAATTTCGTACTCGAAACCCGCCTCCTTTAGGCAATTTTCAAGCCCTGCAATAAGGGATAAGCTACGAATAGTTTTATCGGTTACAATCAGCGGTTTTTGCTTGTCGTTTTGCTTTAACGCCGCCGCAATATCTGAAATTTTATCTAAAACTTTGGGGTCTTTATAGGGTAAAATGGGCAGGGCGATTTTTAAAACCAACTGAAAGATACGGCAATATGCCGCTTTAAACACGTTCATATCCTTTTTGTCTGAAGTATTTACAAGTTTTTTCATACCAGCTCTCCTAAATTTTATTCCTTAATCAAACTGCCGTAATAGTTTTCGAGGTTTTCGGCAACTGTCTGTAAGGCATCGTAAAAACGAGTGCGCTCCACTTCGGTAAAGTCGTAACTGCACGCCTCCACCGCCCTTGCCGCCTTTTGAGAAATTTGTTCGGCTAAGACGAGCCCCTCGTCAGTTAAGTAAATAACCTCGTTATACTTATTCGGGTTATAGCTAACGTATCCCTTTTCCTTAAGCGTCTTT
>JBJFAF010000215.1:0-6742 GCA_051887755.1 Candidatus Coproplasma sp. | reverse complement strand
ACGCAGATAAATAACTTTAACAACCGACGGAAAATTCTTCCGTCGGTTTGCTTTATCTTATAGCTCGTGCTATAATACGGCTATGAAAGAAGAATTTATAAGGACGGCACTCGTCTTAGGCGAGGCGAATATTGAAAGGTTAGCGGGGTGCAGGGTCGCCGTATTTGGCTTGGGCGGCGTGGGCGGCTACGTCGTGGAGAGCCTTGCGCGCATAGGTATAGGCACGCTTGATTTGTTCGACGGCGACATCTTTTCGGCAAGCAATATAAACCGTCAAATTTTGGCGTTGCAGAGTACGGTAGGCGCACCCAAAGCGGAAATAGCTGCACGGCGAGTAAAGGCTATAAACCCCGATATATGCGCCAACGAACACCCGTTTTTCTTTAACGAAGAAACTAAGGACGAAGTCGATTTCTCGGTCTTTGACTACGTCGTGGACGCAATCGACGATATCGGCGCAAAGGTCTTGATTGCGGTATGCTGTAAGGCGGCGAATACCCCTATAATCTCCTGTATGGGTACGGGCAACAAGCTCGACCCTATGGGCTTTAAGGTTGCGGATATCTACAAGACGAAGGTCTGCCCCCTTGCAAGGGTTATGCGCAGGGAATTAAAGGCAAAGGGGATAGAGAAATTAAAGGTCGTCTATTCGGAGGAAGAGCCTAAAACGGCGGTATTGAACGAGGGCGGAAGACACGTCCCCGGCTCGGTCTCCTTCGTGCCACCTGCGGCAGGACTTCTGCTTGCCGCAGAAACGGTCAAGGATTTGCTTACAAATAACTGATAGAGCTTTTCCCGAAAAAATCAAGGGGCTTACGTTGCGTTAAGCCGCATTAAAACGATTGCTTTTTTCGCACGGGCGATATATAATAGAGTAAAATAAAAAAACTATTGTTCATATAAATATGTCGGTACAATTCAAGCTACGTTCAAAATACAATCCTACGGGAGACCAACCGCAGGCAATAGAAAAGCTCGTCGAGGGCGTAAAGGACGGCATTCGTACGCAGGTGCTGTTGGGCGTTACGGGCTCGGGCAAGACCTTTACTATGGCAAACGTCATAAAGGAAGTCGGTCGCCCCGCCTTGGTCATCGCCCATAACAAGACGCTTGCGGCACAGCTTTGCAACGAGTTCAAGGAATTCTTCCCCGAAAACAGGGTGGAATACTTCGTTTCCTATTACGACTATTATCAACCCGAAAGCTATATCCCGTCCACCGATACCTATATCGAAAAGGATATGAGCTTAAACGACGAAATTGATAAACTCCGCAACTCGGCGACCAGCTCTTTGGGCGAAAGGGAGGACGTAATAGTCGTCGCCTCCGTGTCCTGCATATACGGCTTAGGCGCACCCGAGGAGTACTTCCGACTTGCCATATCCCTTCGCCCCGGCGACGAGCTCGAGAGGGATGCTTTAATAAGAAGGCTCGTCGAGATTCAGTATCAGCGCAACGACACTGACTTCCACCGCACCTGTTTCAGGGTTAGGGGGGATATAGTCGAAATCTTCCCCGCAAGCAACTCCGAAGTTGCAATAAGGGTGGAGTTCTTCGGCGACGAAATAGACAGAATTTGCGAAACGGACGCACTTACGGGCAATATCCTTTCCGAGCTCAAGCATGTCTTAATCTTCCCTGCAAGTCAGTACGCCGTCGGCAGTGAAAAGATGAAACTTGCCCTTTCGATGATAGAGCAGGATATGAACGACGAAGTCACCGCTTTCCGAAACGAGGGCAAGCTGTTGGAGGCGCAGCGCTTGGAACAGCGAACCCGTTTCGACTTGGAGATGATGAAGGAAATAGGCTATTGCTCGGGCGTAGAAAACTATTCCCGCTACTTCGACGGCAGAAGTCCCGGCGAGCCGTCGTTCACCCTCTTAGATTACTTCCCCAAGGATAATTTTTTGGTATTCATCGACGAAAGCCATATTACGATACCGCAGATACGGGCGATGTATCACGGCGACAAATCGAGAAAGGACAACCTCGTCGGCTACGGTTTCCGCCTTAAATCGGCGTACGACAACCGCCCTTTGACGTTTGAAGAATTTGACAAGAGGATACCGCAGTTAATCTGCGTATCTGCGACGCCCGCCCCCTACGAGTTGGAGCATTCGGGTCAGACCGTAGAACAGCTTATCCGCCCCACGGGCTTATTAGACCCCGAAGTCTTCGTCCGCCCTACCAAAAATCAAATCGACGACTTGCTCGGCGAAATAAATTCGGTAATTGCGCAAAAGGGCAAGATACTCGTAACCACTATGACCAAGCGTATGGCGGAAAACCTTACGGACTATTTAAAGGAGCACGGCAAACGAGTGCGCTATATGCACTCGGATATCGACGCCCTTGAAAGGATAGATATAATAAACGGTTTGAGGGGCGACGAGTTCGACGTCCTTTGCGGAATTAACCTTTTAAGGGAAGGGTTAGACTTGCCCGAAGTAAAATTAGTCGCCATTTTAGATGCGGACAAGGAGGGCTTTTTGCGCAGTGAAACGGCGCTCGTGCAGACAATCGGCAGGGCGGCGAGAAACGCAGAGGGCAGGGTAATAATGTATGCCGACGTAATTACGGGCAGTATGCAACGGGCGATTGACGAAACCGCCCGCCGCCGCAAAATTCAAGACGAGTACAATAAAGCCCACGGCATAACGCCGAAGACTATAGTCAAAGATGAAAAAATTTCTCTCGGCATAACGAGTAAAAAGAGCAGTGCGGACGATATTAAGCTAAACGATATCCCTGCGGAGATAGAAAAGCTAAAGGCGCTTATGAAGGTGGCTTCTGCTCAGCTTGATTTTGAAAAGGCAATCGAAATCAGAGATACCATATCCCAGCTCAGGAAAAAGCTTTTAAAGGCTAAAAAGAGTTAAAAACGTTCAAAAGGCGCAAGCTAAATAAAGCATTAATATGAAAGAAGAAATATTCGTAAAAGGCGCAAAAGAAAATAATCTAAAAAACGTTGACGTGCACATTCCCCGCAACACCTTAACCGTGTTCACGGGGCTTTCGGGCAGCGGCAAATCGACTTTGGCTTTCGACACGATTTTTGCCGAAGGGCAGAGGCGGTATATCGAGAGCCTGTCTTCCTACGCAAGGCAGTTTTTAGGGCAGATGGAAAAACCCGACGTCGAGCTGATTGACGGGCTTTCGCCTGCCATTTCAATCGACCAAAAGACGACCTCTCACAACCCCCGTTCAACGGTGGGTACGGTAACGGAAATTTACGATTATTTCCGTCTGCTCTTTGCCCGTGTGGGCGTGCCCCATTGCCCCAACTGCGGCAGGGAGATTAGAAGGCAGTCGGTAGACGAGATTGCCGACAGGGTTATGCTGTTGCCGCAGGGCAGTAAAATTATAATCGAAGCCCCCGTCGTAAGGGGCAAAAAGGGTGCGTTTGAAAAGGAACTTAAAGCCTATAAAAAGAGCGGCTACGGCAGGGTCAAGATAGACGGAATTATCTACGACTTGCAGGAAGAAATTCACTTAGAAAAGAACCTGCGCCATAACGTGTCGGTGGTTATCGACAGGCTCGTCGTCAAAGAGGGCGTGTTAAAACGCCTTACCGACAGCTTGGAAAACGCTTTAAAGCTCGCCGACGGTTTAGTCGTAGTCGACGACGGCGAAAAGGAAGAGCTGTATTCCACTAAGTACGCCTGCCCCGACTGCGGTATCTCGATTGAAGAAATCGAGCCGAGGCTGTTTTCATTCAACACCCCTTGGGGTGCGTGTCCCGAGTGTTCGGGTTTGGGCTTTAAGCAGACGGTTGACCCCGACTTAATCTGCCCCGACAAAAATAAAACCTTAAGGGAAGGCGCAATCAAAATCAGCGGTTGGAACCTCGATTCTTCCACGATGACGCAGATGTATATCACATCTCTTTCAAAGGTGTACAATTTCTCGTTAGACGTGCCTGTAAAGGATTTGCCCGACGGCGTTTACGATATGCTAATGTACGGCAACGGCGGCGAAAAAATCGATATGGAATACAACGCCTTCCGCTTTCAGGGCAACTATAAGACTTCGTGGGAAGGGTTTGCAACCAACCTTCAGCGCAGGTACAACCAAACTTCTTCTGACTCGGTCAAGTGGGATATAGAGCGCTATATGCACACCACCGATTGCCCTTGCTGTCACGGCAAAAGGCTTAAAAGGGAAGCGCTTGCGGTGACGGTGGGCGGCAAAAATATTGCCGAAGTCTGCGAGATGTCGGTGGAAGAGCTTAGGGCGTTTTCCGACTTTTCCTTCTTCACCCCGACCGAGCATATGATTGCCGACAATATAATCAAGGAAATAGACAATAGAATAAGCTTTTTGGAAAACGTAGGCTTAGGCTATTTAACGCTCTCACGCTCGGCGGCAACGCTCTCGGGCGGCGAAAGTCAGCGAATTCGCCTTGCCACGCAAATCGGCAGTGCGCTCACGGGCGTCCTGTATATTTTGGACGAGCCGTCAATCGGCTTGCACCAAAGGGATAATTTAAAGCTTTTAAACAGCTTAAAGGGCTTAAGGGACATAGGCAACACGCTTATCGTAGTCGAGCATGACGAAGACACCATTCGTGCCGCCGACTATATCGTCGATATCGGACCTATGGCGGGCGTTCACGGCGGCGAAGTGGTAGCTTGCGGCACGCAGGAAGATATTATGAACGAACCCCGTTCGATTACGGGCGACTACCTTGCAGGCAGAAGAATAATTCCCGTACCCGAAAGGCGTACCCAGCCCGACGGCAGGTTTTTCACCGTAAAGGGCTGTAGACAGAACAATCTAAAGGGCATAGACGTCAGCTTTCCCGTAGGGCTTATCACGGCGGTCACGGGCGTATCGGGCTCGGGAAAGTCGAGCTTGGTCAACGAGATTATCTATCCCTACCTTGCCAACACGCTAAACGGCGCAAGGCAAAAGACGGGCAATGCGGACGGGTTCGAAGGGGTGGAGTACTTTGATAAAGTCATTGCAATCGACCAACAGCCCATCGGCAGAACTCCGAGGAGCAACCCTGCCACCTACACGGGCGTGTTCACGCTCATTCGCGATATGTTTGCGGCAACGCCCGACGCAAAGGAAAGGGGGTATAAGAGCGGCAGGTTTTCCTTCAATGTCGCAGGCGGCAGGTGCGAACACTGTCAAGGCGACGGCATTTTACAGATAGCAATGCACTTTTTGCCCGACATCTTCGTGCCTTGCGAAGTGTGCGGCGGCAAACGCTATAACAGGGAAACGTTAGAGGTCAAGTATAAAGGCAAGTCCATATCGGACGTGCTTGAAATGACCGTAGAGGAGGCGGCGGAGTTCTACGAACCCGTACCTTCAATCTATAACAAGCTCAAAACCTTAGTTGACGTAGGCTTGGGCTATATCAAGCTCGGTCAAAGCGCAACTACGCTGTCGGGCGGCGAGGCGCAGAGGGTCAAGCTTGCGACCGAGCTTTCAAAGCGCAGTACGGGCAAGACGGTGTATATTTTGGACGAGCCCACCACGGGCTTGCACAGCTACGACGTGGATAAGCTCGTAAAAATTCTCGCCCGTTTAAGGGATAGCGGAAATACGGTAATCGTTATCGAACACAACTTAGACGTAATTAAGACCGCCGATTGGATAGTAGACTTAGGTCCCGAAGGCGGCGATAAGGGCGGAACGCTCGTTGCCAGCGGTTCTCCCGAACAGGTTGCCGAGTGTCCTCAAAGCTACACAGGGCAGTTCTTAAAAGATATGTTAAAGTTACAATAAAATCAATTCACCCGACCGAAAAAGGGCGGCGGCGTTTATATAAACGCCGCCGCCTGTAATTTTTTTGATAATAGCAATGAATAAATATTGATTTTAACAGCCCGAAATGATAAAATTTAATCAAGGAGTTTATTATGAAACGCAAATTACTAATTATTTTGTTGGTAGCAATTTCTTCCGTAGCGTTTGCTTTCGGTTTATCCGCCTGTAGCGGTTCGATAGGGGTTCATCAGCACGATTTTAAATTCAAAGAAACTATCGAGCCAACTTGTACGGAAGGCGGTTACACTATTATGGTATGCGAATGTGGCGAGCATGTATCCGTTAACAATACTTTACCTTTAAATCATAAATTATCAGCTAGCTGGTCATGGGATGGTTTCTCTAATGCTACGGCAACATTAACCTGCTCTCGCGATGCAACGCATACGTTCTCTATACCTGCAACGGTTACTAGCAAAACTGAATCAAGACCGACCTGTACTGAAAACGGTGTGGTCATTTATACCGCTACGGTACACTTTGAAGAACAAGACTTTACTGATATCAAAAAGAATGAAGAACCTTTAAAAACGGGGCATAATTTTGGTGAATTTGTCCCTGGATTTCTTCCCGACTGTGAAGAGTATGGTATTATAGGTCATTATTATTGCTCAAATTGCGACAAGTATTTTGATGAAAATCAAAACGAGCTTTCAAGCGTAATAATTTACAGCGAAGGTCATAAATACGGTGTTGATAATATATGTTCTGTATGCGGAGGACGTAAACCTACCGACGGACTAAAATATACTAATTATCAAGGCGGTAACCTTTATAAATATTCTTGTTCTGGAATAACTGCTGACGTAACGGAAACGGACATTGTAATCTCATCAAAATATAATGGATGGCCTGTTGTTTCTATATCGAATGCTGCTTTCAAAGATTGTACTTCGCTTACAAGTATAACAATTCCTGATAGTGTTACTTCCATAGAAGGTTATGCATTCTCAGGCTGTAG
>JBJFAF010000214.1:0-1665 GCA_051887755.1 Candidatus Coproplasma sp. | reverse complement strand
TAATCCGAACATTATCGGTTCGATTTGGGTTTAGTTAGGTGGGGAGGAGGTGGATATAACCGACACCCCAAAGGGGTCCCCTCGGTTAGTCATTAGCTCGCGCTAATGAGCGAACTGGCTGGTTGGAAAGTGGACCTCCGACCACATAACAAATAAGACTTTGACGATAAGTCAAAGTCTTATTTGTGGTGGGAGGAGGTGGATTCGAACCACCGAAGTCGGAGACGTCAGATTTACAGTCTGATGCATTTGGCCACTCTGCAATCCGCCCGAATATTAAGTTTGCCGTTAAACGGAGGGTAGGTGTATGGAGCTGGTGACTGGACTTGAACCCGCGACCGGCTGATTACAAATCAGCTGCTCTACCAACTGAGCTACACCAGCAAAACCGCTTAAGATATTAAGTGGTGCCTTGGGGTGGAATCGAACCGCCGACATAAGGATTTTCAGTCCTCCGCTCTACCAACTGAGCTACCAAGGCGTATTTAAGCACCTTTTAAAGGTGCTTAATAATTGTGGCGACCCGAAACGGGCTCGAACCGTCGACCTCCAGCGTGACAGGCTGGCGCTCTAACCAACTGAGCTATCGGGCCATATCTTTTAAAACGTTTCCGTTAAAAAAATCAATATAAATTTTTTGGTGGGACTTCACGGACTACTTCGCACAATGCGCTCGTGCCGTTGCAAGCAACGGGGCGAACCTGCGTTTCGAGTCAAGTATTCGCAGACCAAACTTTATACTTTAAATATTATGGTGGGCCTTCACGGACTCGAACCGCGGACCAATCGGTTATGAGCCGACCGCTCTAACCAACTGAGCTAAAGGCCCTCATCAGCGCAAGGTGATTACCACACAACGCTTGTATATAATAATATAACGTACTTTTTTTGTCAAGTATTTTTTAAGCTTATTTATTTAATTTTTTTGCTTAATTTCAAATTGAGCAATTCGACGCAAAATGTGCAAAAAATCTATATAATGCCAAATTTTTTTCTTCGGCGCAATGTATTATAAAGAAAAAAATTCAAGGGGCAAAAATGAATGAAAATAACTGAAGGGGTAGCGGGCGGAGTGCTATTTATAAAACTCGTCGGTGAAATGGACGAATATTCCGCACAAGCCGTGCGCTTGCGGTGCGACAAGCTTATAGAGAACAACGCCACCGTTAATAAGATAATAATCAATCTATCGCAGGTTGAATTTATGGATTCCACGGGTATAGGTTTTTTGATAGGAAGATATAAAAAAGCAAAAAAGATGAATATTCCCTTATATGTAGAAAACCCTAACGGTGCGGCGGATAAAATACTTAATTTGAGCGGTATATACTCGCTAATACCAAAGGCGGAATAATATGACGAAAAACTATTTAAAACTGCAATTTTATTCCCTGCCGCAAAATCAAGCGTTTGCTCGTGACGCCGTTGCGGCGTTCTGCCTTGAATTAAACCCCACCGTCTCCGACTTGTCGGACGTAAAAACCGCCGTATCTGAGGCGGTAACTAATTGCACCGTACATGCGTATAGGGGCAATTTAGGCATAATTACGGTCGAGTGCGAAGTGGAGGAGGAACGCATACATATAAAGATTAGCGATACGGGCAAGGGTATACCGGACGTTGAAAAAGCCGTTCAGCCCTTTTATACCACGCTACCCGACGACG
>JBJFAF010000213.1:0-6841 GCA_051887755.1 Candidatus Coproplasma sp. | reverse complement strand
CCTTGCCGAAAAGGTGGGCTTAAGGGCGGTAATAACGAGCGAGAAGAACCTTTTCGCCTATTCAAAGAAGAGCTATAACCTCGTTAGGGAGAGCGGAAAAATCTCCAAAAGCAAGATAAACCTTTTGACTGTCTACGAGAGCAAGGGCTTGGAATTTACCGCCGTTGCCGTAGTCGATACGGATATGACGGACAACGAAAAATATATCGCCTACACGAGGGCTTTAAAAAGGCTTGCCGTCGTTAGGGGCAAAAATTGATTAAGACGGCTTTCGTAATTTTCGGAGGTCGTTTTTTTGTAAAATAACAGGAAATTTAATTACGAGCCCGAAACGGCAAAAAAAGTGCGCCGTAGGGATTTTTATTCTTTTTCAATCAGTCAATAATATTTGAAAAATGCGTATGGGCGTGTTATAATAAATTTGGAATAATATTTTCATTTTGGAAAAATTTGTAGAGGAAGATAAATGGCTGTAAACAAAAAAGCAAAGGAGACTTTTGAGGCGTTGAATTTAGATGCGGATTTGTTGGATTGCGTTTCGTACGCAACCTATTATAACCGCATACCGCTCTTTACGTCCTTCCGTCTTATCAACAGCGGAGAAAGCGACTTAGAGGGCTTATCCGTTCAAATTACGGGCGGCAACAGGCTTATTATGCCTGCAAAGGTCACGGTAGACAGGCTTGCGGCGCAGAGCAGTATGGAGGTTAAAACGCCTCCGCTTTTAAATCCCAAGTTCCTTGCCGACCTCGCCGACGAGAGTGACTGCCCCGTCAACATAACCGTTGCAAGCGCAAAGACGGTAGTATGCTCGATAGATGCGTCGGTAAAAGCCATATCTATGGAGAGATGGTCGGGGCTTAACGGCAATGCGGAAATGCTCTCGGCGTTCGTCCGTCCCCGCCTTTCGGACTGTCAAAAAATTTTAGCGGAGGCAGGCTTACAGCTTAAAACCTGGGGCTATTCCAAGGAGTGGAGCGGCTACGCAGGCAGTGATAAAAACGGGGTAAACTTTGCGTTTGCGTCTATATTTTCGGCGGTGCGCAATCTCAATATCGAAAGAGAGGATGGCGGCGACCCCACCGATTTAGTCAAGATAGGTAACGTTGCGGACGTAGTAACCGAAAAGAGGGCGAACCCCCTTTTAATGGCTGTATTCGTCGCATCCTGTTTAGAGGCAGCAAAGCTCAATCCCGTCATCGTGGTGGGTAAAAATAAGATAGGCGTGGGAGTATGGCTGAACGAAAGCTGTTTCAATTCTCCCACGCAGGACGATTTATCGCTTATAGAGCGATATGTTTCCTCGGGCGTAAACAATCTTGCCGTCGTCGATTGCGACGACCTGTTTGCCCATAAAAACGCAAGCTACTCAACAAGTGCGTCGCACTTCGTCTCGGCGCTCCAATCCGACGCTTTCGAGCTGTGCATAGATATCCGCCGTTGCAGAATAGGCGGAATATTCCCTATGCCCATCAAAGTCGTAAGCGGTGCGTCGTACGAAATTTTAGGCGACAAAAACTACTCCTACGAGGCAAAGCCCGACCAACTTATCGACGCCGACAAGCTCGCTCTAACCCGTAAATCTTCCAAGGACAGAAATTGGGAGAGAAGGCTTTTAGACTTGTCGCTCAAGAACAACCTGTTAAATTTCCACTACGCAAGGGATAGCGTTCATCTGCTCGTCCCTGATTTAGAAGGGTTTGTAGAGAACGTCAACAATAAAAATTCCCTTACTATGTTTGCCTCGGCAGACAAGTCGGAAAAGACAACGCCTTTCGGGCTGAACGCAACGCACGGTAATTTGGCGGAGCTTGTAAAGATAGAGCTCAACTCCAATACGGTTCGTGCCTGCTGCGGCGAAAACGCAATGGCGGAGGCGGTACAAAATCTTATAAGAAAGGGCAGGGCGTCAAGCGAAGAGGTCGGCGCAAACACCCTCTTTTTAGCGCTCGGCTTTTTAAAGTGGAAACACTCTGACGAAAAGGAGTTCAAATACGCCCCTGTCGTGCTCTTGCCCGTCACCGTCAAGCGCACTAAGACGCAAGGCGTTACGATAGAGCTCGGCGAGGGTTACAGCCCCAACACCACGCTTTTAGAGTTTTTAAAACAGGAGTTCGGCATAGATATAAGGGGGTTGGAGGACCAAAAGCTCACCCCTTCCGAGATGCTCGCCGTGTTCCGTGCAAAGACGGCGAATATGAAGGGTTGGTTCGTCTACGAGGACGTCTACCTTGCCCAGTTTACGTTTGCAGGTTACGCCGTGTGGAAGGACGTAAAGGAGAATATGCCCCTTTACAAGTCCAACCCGCTTATCGGCAGTCTGCTTGAAAATAAGAATAAATTCGAAGATAACAAGCTTTGCGGCGTAGACGAGGACAGAGCGTCGCCCGAAGAGGTGCTTACGCCGCTACCTTGCGACTCCTCGCAGTTTGCCGCCGTCGCCGAATCGGTTAAGGGCACTACTTTCGTACTTCACGGTCCTCCCGGAACGGGAAAGAGCCAGACGATTACGAATATAATCGCCAACGCACTCGATAAGGGCAAGAGGGTTCTCTTCGTTGCGGAAAAGCAAGCTGCCTTACAGGTTGTTAAAAAGAGATTAGACGAGGTTGGCATAGGCGAATTCTGCCTTGAACTGCACAGCGGTAAGGCGGATAAGGGCGAAGTCGTGCGTTCAATCGAAAATACGCTCGCTTTGAATTTCCGCTATGACGATGCACGTTTTAAAGCCGACAGCGAGAGCATTAAGGAATACAGGGACACCCTTTCCCGCCCGTTGCAGGCGTTGCATAAAAAGAGGGGCTTAGGCGTTTCGGTTTATCAAGGAATTATTTATTATCTCGCCAATGCGTCTGCCCCCGAACTCGTCAATATCGAGAGTACTTTCTACGACAATTTAACGGCAAAAAAGCTAAGCGAGTACGAGAATATGTTGCTTACGGCGCAGGCGGCGGCAAAGGAGTGCGGCGGTGCGTATCGTTCGCCCTTTACCAACGTCAACTTGACCGCTTGCGACGAAAAGGTTAAGCGCTCCGTGCAGTTTGCAGCGGAAGTTGTGCTCGCCGAATTAAAGCACTTAAAGAACTATCTTGCACTATTCCTCGATACGTTCAATCAAAAAATTTCAACCTTCACTTCTAAAAAGCTGACTTCTTTAATCGAAATAGTCCGCATACTGTCGGACGGCGATTTAAAGGTATTCTTCAGCTGTGACGAAAGGGAATTCCATCAATTTTACAACGCCAACCTCCGCTACGACGTAGGCGTTAAAAATTGGCTTACGAGGTTTAAGGACATAGTCGATTTGTCCAAATCGGCGGACGAGATAGAGGAGGAGCTGAATAAATGCAATGGCGACTGGCAATCGTCAAAATTGCTCGTTGCCACCGTTAAAAAGCTTGCAAAGGTTGCCCGCAACCCCATCAAGAACGCCGAGGTGTGCGACCTTATTAAGTCGGCTATCGAAATTGAGAAGGATAAACGTGCAATATTGACCTCCACGAAATTAAGCTCTAACTTCGTCGGGCTTATGGGTGCGATAAACGACAAGAAGAGGGCGGATTTCTTAAGCCCGTTGCATACCTTCCACGAGCTATGCTCAGGCGTGTTTATGGACTACAACGCCGATGCGTTCAACTCGGTGTGCATAAGGGCGAACGACGGTCATCTCCGTCCTCTGTTCAGCGGTATTGCGGGTGCAGCAAAGGCGTTTTCGGATAGCTGTAACTATTTCAACAAAGCCGTTAAGGCTAATGCGGATGCGATTTCGGACGCAGATATATACGACTATTATAATGATAAATGCTCCGCTCTCGTCGACAATATCGATATGTTGCCCGCTTGGTGTATGTACAAGGCAACCGCAAAAAAACTCAACGACAACGGCTTGACCTTCATTACCGACGCATTAGAGAGCGGACAGATTTCAAGCGAAAAAATTCTCTCTGCGTTCAGGAAGAACGTGTACCGCAATTTCGTCGCAAAGAACATTCCCGCCGACCCTGCGTTATCCTGTTTCTCGGCTACGGTATTAGACGACACGGCAAGCAGTTTCTCGCAGATAATGGAGGAGTACTACAAGCTCACCCGTGAGAAGATTCGCTACGACTTAATCTCAAGACTGCCCGGCGAGGGGACGGAAGGTCCTATTGCGTTGGAGCTTATGTCCTTCCGCCGCCAAACCAAGAATAACTTAAGGGGAATAAACCTCCGTTCGCTGTTTGCGGAAATACCCGAAATATTAAAGGTGTGCGCACCTTGTATGCTTATGAGTCCGTTCACCGTTTCGCAGTATCTGCAACCTTCGCCCGATATGTTCGACATAGTCGTATTCGACGAGGCGTCGCAAATGCCCACCTGCGAGGCAGTGCCCTCGCTCTCAAGGGCGAAGAGTGCGGTGATTGTCGGCGACCCTAAGCAGATGCCGCCCACGTCCTTCTTTATGTCGGTTGGCTATGACGACGAAGAGCCCGAAACCGAAGATTTAGAGAGCGTGTTGGACGACTGCCTTGCCTTAGGTATGCCCGAAAAACACTTAACTTGGCACTATCGCTCTAAGCACGAAAGCCTTATTGCGTTTAGCAATATCAACTACTATTCGTCAAAGCTCTGCACGTTCCCGTCGCCCGATGCGCTTGACTCAAAAGTCAAGTTCAACTACGTTCAAGGAGGCGTGTATCAAAGGGGCGGTACTAAGTGCAATAAGGAGGAGGCTGAGGCTCTCGTCGAGGAGGTTATCCGCAGACTGTCGGACCCTGTTCTTCGCCGCTCGTCAATCGGCGTTGTAACCTTTTCTACGCCTCAGCAGGTATATATCGAAAAAATGCTGTCTAAAGCCCTTGCGGAAAAGGGGTTAGAGGGTGTGGCGTACGACGGCGACGAACCGCTCTTCGTCAAAAACCTTGAAAACGTACAAGGCGACGAAAGGGACGTTATACTCTTCTCCGTGTGCTACGGTCCCGACGCAATGGGCAAAATATCCTTAAACTTCGGTCCTTTGAACCAACTCGGCGGTTGGCGCAGGCTCAACGTCGCCGTATCGAGGGCGAGGGAGGAGATGGTTGTATTTTCCTCAATGCGCTACTCAATGATAGATTTATCCCGCACGACCTCAAAGGGCGTTGCAGGGTTAAAGGCGTTTTTGGAGTTTGCTGAAAAGGGCAGAACGAGCATTGCCGCACCAAGCGACGAAGTTATAATCAACCGTAGCGGCATAGGCAAATACGTTGCGGCAGAGCTCAAGTCATACGGTTACGACTGCCGTTGCGATATAGGCGTATCCGACTTTAAAATCGACGTCGGCGTCCTCGACCCCAACAATAAGCACAGCTTTATCCTTGCAATACTCTGCGACGGCAATTCGGACTTCTCTATTAAGGATAAGTACGTTATGCAGGCAAATATCTTAAAGCGCAACAATTGGAACGTCATAAGGCTGTATTCGGTCAACTTCTTTAATAATCCCAAGAGGGAGATTAAGAAGATTAAGGACTATTTAGATAAACTCACTTCCTCGTCGGGTGGTGTATCGGGCGGATACAAACGCCCCTATAGGGTTGCAAAGCCCAACGTTACGGCGGCGGATGCGGCGGCGCTCGTCAGCGGAAATATGGACGCTGAGCTGATTAAGACGATAAAGGCGGTCGTCTCCGCCGAAGAGCCTATCTCTTCAAAGTTCTTAGTCAAGAGGGTTCTTGCTCTGTACGGCATACAAAAGTTCGGCGCAAGGTTAGAGGGCAAGATAAACTCCTTAGTGCCTGCCTGCGCTTTCAAGTCGGCAACGCTCTTAGGTACTACGCACTACTACAAGAGCGACAAGGCTTGCACCTTTGAAAGGTATAGGGTAGAGGACGAGGCTGTCGTTCGTACTGCGGAGAGTGATTATTCGCCGTTCGACGTGCTCTCGCTCGTCAAGGCGATTTTAATGGAGAATGTAAGTATGTTTAGGGACGAGTTGATTTTGACTGTAGCCGCTCACTTTAAAACGAGGCGTACGGAGAGGTTTGCCTCTTACGTCAGCTCGTGCATAGACGAGGGCTGTACGATGGGTATGTTAATCCGCAGCGTTTCGGACAGAATTTCTTTAGGTTAATTAAATACTTTATTAAATTAAAGGGCGGCGCAACCGTGGTTGCGCCGCCCGTATCGTTTGCGGCAAAATTTTCAACGATTAATTATTAGGCGTATTATTTTTAACTATTATCCCAAACTGATTGTATGAAAGCAACAGGAATTGTAAGAAGAATAGACGAACTTGGCAGGGTAGTAATACCTAAAGAGATTAGGTCGACCTTACGCCTTAAATCGGGCGACCCGCTTGAAATATTCACCGAGCGCGACGAACTTATGCTTAAAAAGTATTCGCCCATCGCCTCGCTTGATAAGTTTTCGGAAGGCACGGCAAAGAGTCTTTCAGATTTATCGGGGCATCTTGCCATCGTGTGCGACACGGACGAGGTTTTGCACGCCTCGGGCAGCGGCAGAAGGGACGTGGCGGGCAAAGCCATCTCGCAAAAGATGGATAAATTGATGCAGGACAGGCGCAGTTACGTTGCGAACTTATCCGAAGGCGGCGACATAGTACCTATTTGTGACGACGCACAGAACGACATAACCGCACAAATTATCGTGCCTATAGTTGCGGGAGGCGATTGCCTTGGCGCAGTTGCGCTTATATCCTGCGAACAGGGCGCTAAGATGGAGCCCGCCGCCTGTAAGCTTGCTCAACTTTCAGCAACCATTTTGGCGGCTCAATTCGAGTGAAAAAGCAAGGCTATATAAAGGGTGCCTAATCCCTATGCCGCCGGCGGGGGGCCTTATTGGTGCGGATTCCTGATTACCG
>JBJFAF010000212.1:0-1680 GCA_051887755.1 Candidatus Coproplasma sp. | reverse complement strand
TCACGTGTTTGGCGATTATGCGTATATATCTTTTCACCGCAAAAAATCTAACGTTACAAATTCAATCGGGTTGCGGCTGAAATAAAAAATTTTTTCAACCGACTTGACAAAGTTCCGCCGCAAAAAAAATTTTTTGCTTGAAAGAATTATGCCTACGCCCTTTACATTTTATATTATATAGTGTATAATTTTATTGCAAATGCGACTTGATTCGCCCTCGGTTTTGCCCCGTTTAGGAAGGTTAAACAGGCAAAAAGGGCATAAAACGCATTGTAATATAGGTTAAATTATATTACTTATAAAACTTGCTGTCAAGTCATTTTTTTTATTTTGCAAATTTAATTTATAAAAGCTCGTTTCAAGGCAGAAAAAAGCTTTACACCGAGCTTTAAAGAGACGGTTTTTTATGCGTATAGATAAATTTTTAAAGGTCTCCAGAATACTTAAAAGGCGTACCGTGGCGAGAGAGGCGTGCGACGGCGGTAAGGTGATTATAAACGGCAGAGAGGTCAAGCCCTCCCACCAAATAAAGGTCGGCGACGTGGTCGAAATCGATTACGCTACCGACGTGTTGAAGTTTAAAATTTTAGAAATCAAAGATACGGTTAAAAAGGACGAGGCGTCCTCCCTTTACGAAATAATAGTTTAACAAAGTAGAAAAAATATGAAGTTGAAGATGAAATTACAATATAAAAAAGGCGATTTAAAACTTATAAACTTCGTCGCCCTGCTTATTGCGGGCGCAATCAACGCTTGCGGCGTAACGCTGCTGCTTGCCCCCGTCGGGCTGTACGACAGCGGCGTTTCAGGACTTGCAATGTTCTTGGATATGCTTATTGAAGTTATGCCGCTATGGTCGTGGCTGATTATCATAAACTTCCCCATATTCTTATTCGGCATGAAAAAACAGGGCGTGGCGTTCACGGTTTATTCGCTGTTCGCAATTGCCGTCTACTCGCTGTTCGCACTGCTGTTCCAAAACGTTATTCCCACCTATGCGCCCGATTTCTTTGCAAACGGTTCGCCCATCGTGGGCGACGTGCCCATTTTATGCTGTGTGTTCGGCGGCATACTTTCGGGCATAGGCAGCGGCTTGACCATTCGTTTCGGCGGAGCAATGGACGGTATGGAGACGCTCGGCGTAATCTTCGCAAAGAGGCTCAATCTTACCGTCGGGAACTTCGTTATGATTTTTAACGTATTGCTATACCTCGTCATCGGCATAACCGTCGTATGCACGGGGCAAGGCGATTTTTCCATTCCCCTTTATTCGATAATCGCATACTTCGTCAACGGAAAAGCCGTAGACTTTATAACGCAAGGTCTTGACCAAGCTAAAGGCGCACTTATCATCACCACAGAATACGACACTGTTGCTCCCGCCCTTTCGGAAGAATTCGGCAGAGGGCTGACCGTGTTGGACGCCAAGGGCTTTTACTCGCAGGCGGATAAAAAGGTCATCTATTGCGTGGTCAACCGCTTTCAACTGCACCGCCTGCGCTCCGTCGTAGCCCGTTGCGATAAGCACGCTTTCGTGACCATTATGGATATAACCGACGTATTCGGCACGTCAATCAAAAACAGTAGGGCGAGCGAGAAAAAGAGAATGGAACAACTGCGCCGAGCGAGAAAACTTACGGAGACGGCGACCGAAAATAAGGAAAATATTGCCGAAATTGC
>JBJFAF010000211.1:0-1682 GCA_051887755.1 Candidatus Coproplasma sp. | reverse complement strand
GATACGAGGGTGACAACGAAACGCCCGAAAGTTGGACGAAAAAAGCAACTACCGTTGTTATTCGTAAGGGCGGTTTAAGACTCATTTTCAGAAATGCCGTAGCGGCTGAATAATAGGAAGAGGTGGGCTATATGAAGTCAGCAAATTTAGGGTTGACGGTTGATTTGCTTACAAACTCAACCGATAGTGAAAATAACGTTCCTGCTCATCTCAAAGCAGCAAACGAGAATTTCAAAAATATAGACGAGTGGGCAAGCACAGTCAAAATAAAGCCCACCACCGAAACCTATACCATAACAGCAGATAAATGGACGGCGGTTTCCGATAAATCGCCGTTCACTCATTCTGCAACCGTAACCGCAACCACTGAAATCGGCGAAGAAACGCTTGTTGAACTTATCAACAATAATGCCGTAGCGTTCGCAAATCACGGCTTTGCAATAGCCGCAGTCAGCGGACAATCAATTACGATTTACAGCGTAGGTGCGCCCACTTCAAGCGTTACCTTGCGCATAGAGATAGGAGGCTAACAATGGCGATAATAAAAAACCCCATCACCGTGGCTGGTAGCACCGCAGAGCCTGCAAAGCCCGAAGAGACGGTAACAGTTGAGTTAAATCTCGCAAGCGGTAACCAGACCGTAACGCCTACTACCGAAGGACACGTTATGACGTCGGTTGAAATCGTAAAGCCCTTAACTCTTACCGCCGACAACGTCAAGGCTGGCGTATCGATAGCAGGGATAGAGGGCAACTACAGCGGCGTTACCGTTGAAAGTGATTACGATAACCTTATAGACGGCACTATCTCATCCTTTGCAATGCCTACGGGGAAAACCTCGGTGTATAAGTACACCTTCTATCAGATGACGGGCTTAACCGTCGCTGACCTTACGGGGGCAAAGACGATAGGCGACTACGCATTTAACGGTTGTACAAGCCTTGCCACTCTCACGCTTACGGATGCCGTAACCACGATAGGCAACTATGCCTTTTACAACTGCACCCGTTTGACGGGCTTAACCATACCCCAAACGGTAACGTCAATAGGCGACTACGCCTTTTATAGTGCATCCACTTCAAGCGGTAGCACGTTTACGTTAAGCCCTGCCACGGCTTGCAAGCTCGGCACATATGCCTTTTATAGCTCCAAAATTTCAGCCGTCAGCGGTCATTACGGGGCGGTAGGCTCATACGCCTTTACAGGTTGCGGAAGCCTTACAACGGTTGAAATGGAAGAGTGTGCAGGGCTTGGCAGTTACGCTTTCCAAAACGATACGGCTATCACAAAACTGCATATCAACGTTAAGGGTTCGGTAGGCGACTACACCTTCTACGGTTGCACAAAAGTCAATGACGTATCATTCAGCGGTAATATAAAATCGCTCGGAAGTTACGCCTTTTCTCGGTTCTGCTCTGCCCGTAGCTCTCCCGAAAGCAACGTGATAGACCTTGATTTAACCGATTCGGCATTCAGTACCATAAATCAATATGCTTTTGGCGGCGATAGCTCAACGACTTCCTATCGAAATCAGTATATGAACATACGCTTGCCGACAACCGTAGCAACAATAAATCAGTACGCATTCCGCTACACCGACAACTGCAACTTCTATTTTGCAAGCAAAAAACCGCCCACGCTGTCTGTGACTACTTCTTGGAGCAACGCAACCAACTATAAAA
>JBJFAF010000210.1:0-1697 GCA_051887755.1 Candidatus Coproplasma sp. | reverse complement strand
CCGCAGATTTCCTTGGAGAAATCGCCTATCGTATAGGTCTTTACGACTTCGCCGTACTTGCTTTCAAACAAGCCCGTAAAGCCTTCCGCCTTAGCCTGTTCGACGGGCATTTCCTTCATAACGACGGGAATATCCTGTGCGATTACATCGTTAATCATATCTTCTACCGCCTTGACCTCTTCGGGCGTAAGTTTACGTGAGAAGTTGAAGTCGAAACGCAGTCTCTCTTCGGTTATATTAGAGCCCTTTTGGCATATATCGGGCGAGCAGACCTTTCTTAACGCCGCATGCAGCAAGTGGGTTGCGGTGTGAAGGCAGGTCGTCTCTTCCTTGTGGTCGGCAAGTCCGCAGGCGAACTTCTGCTCGCTGCCTGCCCTGGACTTTTCCTGATGCTCTGCATAAGCCTTATTGTAGCCGTCAACGTCCACCTTAACGCCCTTTTCGCCCGCCATTTCCACGGTGATTTCTACGGGGAAGCCGTAGGTGTCGTACAAGTGGAACGCAGTCACGCCGTCTATTTGACCGCCTTCAGGCAAGGTGGATACGACTTTTTCAAATTCCTTAATGCCCTGAGCGAGCGTCTTTAAGAACTTAGCCTCTTCCTTATTGAGTTCCTCCTCAATCTTTGCGGAGTTTGCAACGAGTTCGGGGTAAACCTCTGCATACTTTTCGATTATAGTCTTGCTGACGAGGTTCAACGCCCCTTGAGGAAGATTTATATTTCTGCCGAAGCGAACGGCTCTCCTTATAATTCTCCTTAAAATATAGCCCTGGTCGGTGTTGGAAGGCACGATGCCCTTGACGTCGCCGAGCATAAAGGTTGCCGTGCGGACGTGGTCGAGTATTACTCTGAACGCCTTGGTGGACTGCTCGTCCTCGCCGTACTTAACGCCCGTCAGCTCTTCAAGCTTTGCGATGGCGTTTTCAAAGATGTCCGTCTCGTAAACGCTTTCCTTGCCGTTTAAAATGCAAAGCGTTCTCTCTAAGCCCATACCCGTATCGACGTTGCGCTGAGCAAGGGGTTCGTACTTGCCCTGCTCGTTCTTATTATACTGCATGAATACGTCGTTCCAGATTTCAAGGAAGGTGCCTTTAGGCGCCTCGTCGAACTGGTCGGAATTAAGCTTGTCCGCCGCCTCGTGGTTGCGTATAATGTGCATTTCGGTGTCGGGACCGCAAGGACCGGTCGTGCCGGCAGGACCCCACCAGTTGCCGCTTTTAGGCAGGAAGTAGATATTTTGGGGTAAGATACCGCACTCAAGCCACTTGTTTGCGCTATCGGTATCCTTAGGGCAGTCCTCGTCGCCTGCAAAGCAGGTGATTGCAATATCTTCAACGGGAATACCTAAATATTTTTCGGAGGTCAAAAATTCAAACGACCAGGGAATCATCTCGTCCTTAAAGTAGTCGCCTAAAGACCAGTTGCCGAGCATTTCGAAGAAAGTGCAGTGAGAGCTGTCGCCCACTTCGTCGATATCGCCCGTACGCACGCACTTCTGCACGTCGGTCAAGCGCTTACCCGCAGGGTGCTTTTCGCCCAAAAGGTAGGGCACTAAGGGGTGCATACCCGCCGTAGTGAAAAGTACGGTTGGGTCGTTTTCGGGAATGAGCGACGCCGAAGGAATTACGGCGTGCCCCTTGCTCGCAAAGAAGTCCAAATACATTTTTCTTAAGCTTTCGCTCGTCAACTGTTTCAT
>JBJFAF010000209.1:0-6924 GCA_051887755.1 Candidatus Coproplasma sp. | reverse complement strand
ATTCAGACAACTACGATTTATTCGACGCATTCAACGATTTCTTCCGCCCCGTATTTTACGACGAGCAGAGCACGTTGAGAACCAACATTAAGGAGAGCGGAACTGCCTACGAGTTGGACGTAGAATTGCCCGGCTACACTAAGGAACAGATTAAAATTTCGCTTGAAAACGGCTATCTTACCATTTCTGCCGAAAAGAGCGAAAAGGAAGAGGACAAGGATAAACGCTATATAAGAAAGGAAATTACCGAGTCCTGCTCAAGGAGTTACTACGTTGGCGAATATGTGACCGACGACCAAATTAAGGCTAAGTATGAAAACGGTGTGCTTTCCCTCACCGTTCCTAAAAACCAGCCCAAGAAGGCGGAGGGTAAATATATTGCCATCGAATAATTATTCGGTCAGCGTTTAAGTGCGGAATATACCGCCATAATTTGCGGCAACGGCGGCGAAGAGCAATCTTCGCCGCCGCATTTTTAATTCCTTTAAACCCTTTTTAGGCGTAAAAACGGTAAAATAATCAAGATGATGCAGCCTATACGGCGCATACTGACTTTCGTGCTTGCTAAAAAAATTAAAAAACGGCGATATTAACTTTGACTTATTAAAGCGGATATTGTATTATATTACGGAGGTGTTATTATGTATAAGATTGTCACAAAAAGAGTACTTAACCCCACCGTAACCCTTATGGAAATAGAGGCTCCCCTCGTTGCCCGTAAGGCGCAGGCGGGGCAGTTTATCATCTTAAGAGTAAACGAGGACGGCGAGCGTATTCCCCTCACCGTTGCGGGCTGCGATTTAAAAAAAGGTACCGTCCGCATAATCTTTCAGGTGGTTGGCGGCACGACCGAGCTTTTAAACCACAAAAAAGAGGGCGACTATATCTCCGACTTCGTAGGACCTTTGGGTAAGGCGACCGAGACAGAGGGTATTAAAAAGGTGTGCGTAGTCGGCGGCGGCGTTGGCTGTGCAATCGCTCTTCCCATTGCGGAAAAGTTCCATGAGTTGGGCGCAGAGGTGCACTCAATCGTCGGTTTCCGCAATAAGGATTTGGTCATCTTAGAGGACGAGTTCAAAGCGGCTTCTACCAAGCTCACCATTATGACCGACGACGGCAGTTACGGCACTAAGGGGCTTGTAACCGAGCCTTTAAAGGCGGCTTTGGAGAGCGGTGAAAACTACGACGAGGTTATCGCAATAGGACCCGTAGTCATGATGAAATTCGTTGTTGCTACCTGCAAGCCCTTCGGCGTTAAGACGGTAGTATCTATGAACCCCATTATGATAGATGGCACGGGTATGTGCGGCGGCTGCCGCTTAACCGTTGGCGGCAAGACTAAGTTTGCCTGCGTAGACGGACCCGACTTCGACGGATATGAAGTTGACTTTGATGAGGCTATGATGAGAGGTACGATGTACCGTGACTATGAAAGACACGCATACGAAGAGGCGTGCAACCTCTTTAAAAAGGAGGCTGAATAATTATGGCTAAACCTAATATGAGCTTAAAAAAGAACCCTATGCCCTCGCAGGAGCCTTTGGTTCGTGCAAGGAACTTTGAGGAGGTCACTTTGGGCTATTCCGCAGAGACGGCGGTAGACGAGGCTCAAAGATGTCTGCACTGCAAAAATGCACCCTGCATTCAGGGCTGTCCCGTAAATATTCACATTCCCGATTTTATCGACAAGATTAAGGAGGGCGACTTCGAAGGCGCATACAAGGTAATTTCCCTCTCTAGCTCCCTCCCCGCAGTCTGCGGTAGGGTTTGCCCGCAGGAGACCCAGTGCGAGAGCAAGTGCGTTCGAGGCATTAAGGGCGACCCCGTAGGCATCGGCAGGTTGGAGAGGTTCGTTGCCGACTATCACAATAATAACGCTACGGCTGAAACCGAGGTCCCCAAAGCTAACGGTCACAGGGTTGCGGTAGTAGGTTCGGGTCCTTCGGGTTTGACCTGCGCAGGCGACCTTGCAAAGCTCGGCTATAAGGTGACCGTCTACGAGGCGTTGCACCTTGCGGGCGGCGTGCTCGTGTACGGTATTCCCGAATTCCGTCTGCCTAAAAAAATCGTGCAAAAGGAAGTTGACGAGCTTAAAAAGCTTGGCGTTGACGTGGAGACCAACGTCGTAATCGGCAAGACCTTGACCATTGACGAGCTGTTTGAAGACGGCTACGAAGCCGTGTTCGTAGGCAGCGGCGCAGGCTTACCCAGGTTTATGGGTATCCCCGGCGAGAGCTTAAAGGGCGTATATTCGGCAAACGAATTCTTAACGAGAAACAATCTTATGAAGGCGTATAAGGGTAACCCTACGACGCCCATTTTAAAGGCGCAGAAGGTGGCTGTAGTCGGCGGCGGCAACGTCGCAATGGACGCAGCGAGAACGGCGTTAAGGCTTGGCGCTGAAAAGGTGTACATCGTCTACAGGCGCAGTCTTGAAGAGCTTCCTGCAAGAAAGGAAGAAGTCGAGCACGCTATGGAAGAGGGAATTGATTTCCGCCTTTTGCAGAACCCTGTGGAGATTTTGGGCTACAACAACCCCGACGACAGGCGTGACCCTAAAAACGGCTTCGTAACGGGCATTAAGGTCATTAAGATGGAACTCGGCGAGCCCGACGCAAGCGGCAGGCGCAGACCCGTAGAAATACCCGGCAGCGAGGAAGTGTTGCCCGTGGACTGCGTGGTTATCTCTATCGGCACGAGCCCCAACCCCTTAATCAAGGATACGACGGCAGGACTTGAAGTAAACAAGCACGGCGGTATTATAGTTGAAGAGGAGACGGGCAAGACTACCAAAGAGGGCGTTTACGCAGGCGGTGATGCCGTCACGGGCGCCGCAACCGTAATCCTTGCAATGGGCGCAGGCAAGACTGCGGCTAAGGCAATCGACGAATATATTAAATCTAAAAACTAAACTAATTAAAAGTTGTCTAAAGCCGCTGCAATGGTTCGTTGCGGCGGCTTTAACTATACTTATAGCGCATAATAAAAATTTAAGCGCAAAATACAAAAAGTGCGACGGCACAGCTTTTAAGCGTGCCGCCGCATCGTCTATTCAGTTGTTTTCTCTTCTCATCTTCCGCAGTCGAGCATGACGTATGCAAGGGGTGTAATCCCGTATGCGTTTACGCTGTCGTCCAGCCTGATGATGTCCTCGTAAATTTCGAACACGGCTATTTCTGCCTCCTTGAAAATGTGTATTTCGAAAGGCTTAACTCGTTTAATTTTAAGCGCTTTTTTTGCACTTCCTTCCGAAATCACTTGCAGTATACCACCCGCAAAAATGTAAGTCAATAACATTTTGAAATTTTTTTGAATTGTCTAAAATGTTAGATTACAACATAATTATATGTTTACGGGGTGTATTTTTGTGAATTTAATTGGTTAAATTCGCTCAAATGTTTGAAATTTACAAAACAATCGAATTTTTCGGGGAAATTAACATTTTGCTTTTTGGGGAAGGTTTTATTTGATTGCTACGTCTAAATATTTGTCAGGATTAGCACTTTCGCCGTTTTCAATTACCTCGAAATGCACATGCGCCTCAAGCATACACTCCTTGCCAGTAGGCTCTGCAACCGTGCCGAGCGTCTCGCCCTTTTTAACGCTGTCGCCCGCCTTGAGCGAGGGGGTTACGTCTATAAATGAATAGACCGTCTTAACGCCGTCAGCGTGCTTTACGGTGACTTTGTTGCCGTCTAACTCGTCGCCCGTCACGATGCTTTCGACTACGCCGTCAAAGCAGCAGACTACGGGCGTGCCGACCTCTGCGGCGAGGTCAAGCCCCGTGTGAAAATGCCACATATTCATTAAGGTCACGTCCTCCACGAAGTCGTAGGGGGTAATGACGTTCATTACCGACACGGGAGAAACCCAGCTTGTATCGCCAGAGGTCGGCTTATCGTCCTCGGAGGGGTTGTCGTCCGTATTGTCGGTATTGTCGCCCGTGTTACCGCCGTCTGTATTGCCCTCGTCGGGCTTGTCGTCGTTATCGCCCTTGTCTACGGTATCCGAAATGCTCACCCTAAACCAGTCGTTCGCCGCACAAATCGAAATTACGGTAATCGACGCAATGAGAAGTATGCACGCCGCTAAAATCAAATAACGTATTAAAAGTTTTCTCTTGTTGGTTCTCTTTTCGTTGTCCATAAAAAAATCTCCTTTTCGTTTTTGCCGCTATGATTATTGACGGCGATAAAAATTCTTATTCGCAGAAAATTAAAAATTCTTTTATCTTAAGTTTTTGCGGTTGCCCCCTTAATATCCCCCGAATATTATGGGGGAGCCTACGGCTACGACGTCTTTTTTTACGCAGATATGCAGATTTATCTCTTCCCCGTAAAGGTTTATAGAGTAGGGCAAATCCGCCTGGCAATAGTAATTTATACTGCCTTCGACCTCCTCCGTAAAAACGACTTTGCCGTTTACAGACTTTAAAAAATCGTCTATATTCAGGCTTTGATAGATTGCGCTCTCGCCGTTTACGTCTGTCAAAAGCAGCCTTGTCAAGGGCGCAAGATTGCCTTCGGCAAAGACCTCTTTACAGTTTAAGGAGGTGTCGCCCAGATAAAAGCGATAGCTATCTCCGCCGTAAAAAAGCAGTCTGCAAGGCAGAGCCGTGACCGCACATAGGACGAGGGCGGAAAGTGCGAGCGTCGTTATAAGCTTGATTGCCGTTTTAAACCTGCACATAAAAAATCCCCCTTTCGTCCGACGGAAGGGGTTATTGCCGCAATTGCTCTTTTTTATTCAAGGCGCAACAAAAAAGCCTGCGCAGAGCTTTAAGCAATGCACAGGCGTATAATTTATTAACTATTATTTAAATCGTTTGAACTTTAATTTTTATTAATGACAGCCGCCGCAGGTCTTGCAGTTGCCGCTGCACTTCACCGTCTTTTTACCCGTGGAGGAATAGACCTCTCCGCAATAATCTCTCTCGGCTTTAACCTTGCAGTCGGGGCATAAAACCTCGTCGGTAAACTTTTTGACGAGCTCTTCGAATTTCTTTCCGCATTTGGGACATCTGTACTGTAAAACGGGCATATTATTTCTTTTTCCTGTTGTTCCTCTTTTGTCGCTTATTTTTGTTTTTTGAAGGTCCTTTTTTCAGCATAAGGATAGCGACGCATAACGTTATTAAAAGCGCACAGCCCACGACGACGTAGAACCATATAGGGGAAGTTTCTCCGCTGCTCACGTCGAACGGAACGGGCATATTCATTCCCCAGAACCCTGCTATCATAGTGGGTATTGCAAGCAATATGGTGATGATAGTCAGCTTTTTCATCGACTCGTTGGCGTTGTTGGAGATGACCGAGCCGTATGCATCCATCGTAACCGAAAGCGTATCCTTATAGATTTTACACATCTCGTTAGCCTGATTGCATTCGATGGTCAAGTCGTCGTACAAGTCCTGATATTCATCGTTTTTTGCAACTGCCTCGACCTTGGCAAGCTTATCGTGCACTTTGGTGTTGGAGTTGAGCGAGGTGGAGAAGTAAACCAACGAATTTTCAAGCTCTAAAAGCTGCAAAATATCGTCGTTTTTAAGGTTGTTAGCGAGCTCCGTCTGCACCCTTTGACTGCGGCGGTCAATCTGCTTAAGGCAGTACAAAAAGCGCTTAGTATTGTTCATCATAAAGGTGAGAATAAAGAATACGGGCAATTCACAGCTTACTTTGGTTCTTCCCGTAATGAAGTCCTTTAAAACGGGGTTGCCTTTTAAGCATACTGTTATTATGCACTGTCTGTTGTATATAAGCGCTAAGGGCAGGGTGGAGTAGGAGTCGCCTGCGTCGCTCGCCTCGATGATGGGGCAGTCTACGACGAACATAGAGCACCCCTCGTCAAATTCGGTTCGTGCCATTTCCTCTTCGTCGAGCGCCGCCTTAATCATATCCTCGGGCACGCCCGTCTCTTTTGCGACGTCCTCAACCTCGTCGTCGGTGGGGCTTACCATATCGACCCAGCATTTGGGGAGGAATTTGTCCTTCCTCTCCAACCCGTTTTCCCCTGTGCAAAAGTATTTAACCATAGTATCACCTCAAAAAAAATCGTGCGGAAGTAACACCTCCGCACGGGGATACCGTTAAATCAAATCGGAAGTGTCGCTTTATTTCGTTTTAGCCTTAGATGGATAACCGTCCATAACTATCCTTATCTCCTTATGTTATCAGTATAGCCCAAAAATTATTCAAATGCAACAAAATGACGTAAAAAAAATGTTAAATGACCACTTTGCCGTCTAAATAGCCGTAAATCAGCCCCTCTACGTCGTACAGAGCGTCTAATTTTGCAATCAACTCCTCGGGCGAGGCGAGCTTAAAGCAGTTGTCCTTAAAGTAGTTTGCGAGTGCGGCAAAGAACTTTTTGTCGCCCATAGCGTTGCGTACGCTTTCAAACATCAAAAGGCTCTTGTTGTATACGATATTAACGTATTCGTACTCGCCCTCGTAGTCGCAAAGGGAGCGAGTCATAGTCGTGTCGCTCTTGCCGAAAATTTGGTTATACACCGAATAATACGCCCTATAAGATTTGATTGCCGACCCTAATATGCCCGTGCGAGTAAAGCCGTAGGCGGGGTGCGTTTCGAAAAAGGCGAGGGTGGAGTATTCCGCCAGCCCTTCGTCCTGCCAAGCGCAGGTCACCTGATTGTTCCCGACCATTGCGTACCACCATTGATGCGCCGTCTCGTGTACGGCGGTATATAATGCGTCCTCTTCGCTCAAGGAGGAGTTTATCATGGTCAGCGCAGGGTACTCCATACCGCTTGAATTGAGCGGTGTATACACCACCGAGAGGGTGGGGTAGGCGTACCCGCCGAACGTGGAGGAGAAGTATTCCAAACTCTCGCATATGGCTGTCAGCTCTTTTTCGGGCTGCCTTTCGCCGCAATAGTATACGGTCACCGCACAGCCGTTTACGTTT
>JBJFAF010000208.1:0-1710 GCA_051887755.1 Candidatus Coproplasma sp. | reverse complement strand
CTTCACCCCCTTGCGTTTTGTTTTCGGTCTGCGACTCGTAAACTTCCCTGTATATTTCATTGTTTGCAATGAGCTCATCGTGAGTGCCTATGCCGTTTATCCTGCCGTTGTCGAGTACTATTATCTTGTCGGCGTCCTGTACGGAGGCGATACGCTGAGCAATTATAATTTTGGTTACTTCGGGCGCATACTTTTTAAGCGCACCCCTGATTTCGGCGTCCGTCTTAGTATCAACTGCCGAGGTGGAGTCGTCGAAGATTAAAATCTTAGGCTTTTTCAAGAGCGCTCTCGCAATGCACAGTCTCTGCTTTTGTCCGCCCGAGACGTTTACGCCGCCCTGACCTAAATCGTAGTCGTACTTGCCGGGTAAATTCTCGATAAACTCCTCTGCACACGCCTGCTTGCAAGCGAGGCGCAAATCCTCGTCAGTGGCGTTTTCGTCGCCCCAACGCAGGTTATCGGAGATTGTACCCGAGAACAACACGTTCTTCTGCAATACCATTGCAACGCTGTTTCTCAAGGTGTCTAAATCGTAGTTTTTAACATCAATCCCTCCGACGTAAACACTTCCCCTTTCGGCGTCGTAAAGTCGGGGAATCAAAGACACGAGCGAGGTCTTGCCCGAACCCGTAGCGCCTATTATGCCCACCGTTTCGCCGGAATTGATTGTGAAAGTCAAATCCTGCAAAACCATTAAATCTGCTTTCTGAGAATAGCAGAAATCGACGTCGTCGAACACGATTGAACCGTCGGCAACCTCCTTTACGGGGTTAGTTGCTTTGGGCAGGGTAGTACGTTCGTTCAAGACTTCACAGATACGGTCTGCCGAGCCCTTAGACATTGAGATGAATGTCAGGCACATTGCCACCATCATTACGCCGGAAAGAATTTGTGCGGAATACTGAATAAGCGTCTGCAACTGAGAGGGTTTAACTGAACCGATAGTGATATTACCTACCGCCATATTAGAGCCGAGAGTTAAAATTAAAATGTTTACCGTAAACATTATTAAGGTAACTGCAGGCATAAGGCAGGTCATAAAGGTTTCTGCCTTGACAGAATAGTGGTATAATTCATCCGAAGCAAGTTTCATCTTGCCCTTTTCCTTATCTTCCCTCACATAGCTTTTAACTACTCGAATAGCCGTTAAGTCTTCCTGTACGACCTCGTTGAGCTTATCGTACTTCTTGAACATCGTTTTAAAGTAGGGAATTGCCTTAAACATAAAGATTGACACGAGCACGCCCAACAGTAATGCGGCACAGCCGAATACAAGTGCCATAAACGGTTCGATAAAAAGTGTCATAACTATCGACGTAATGAACAGCACCGGAGCCCTGACTAACATTCTTAAGCACATCTGGTAGGCATTCTGAACGTTGGTAACGTCCGTAGTTATTCGGGTTATAAGGCTGGAAGTCGAGTAGTTGTCTATATTTGCAAAGGAAAAGGTTTGAAGATTGTTGTACATATCTTCCCTTAAGTTATGCGCAAATCCGCACGAAGCCTTTGCCGCAAGCTTTGCACCCGTAACGCCGCAGAACATTGCAAACAACGCACACGCTACCATTAAGCAGGCGTACAGCGCAACATTACCGCCGTTTATGGGGTTACCGGCAGCCATACTCTCCAACTCTCCCACAATGAAAGTCATCAAAAAGGGAATAATTATTTCCATAACCGCCTCGCCTACCATAAGTATAGGCGTTA
>JBJFAF010000207.1:15748-28432 GCA_051887755.1 Candidatus Coproplasma sp. | reverse complement strand
ATGCAGGTATTTTCGTGACGTTTGCGCCGATTGTAACGGTTATTCCCGTTCCATTTTGCCCTGCTTTATAGAATACGCCATTGTTGTATTCCAAATCAGCACATGCCATTGCATTATAGTTTATCTCTGTTAAACCGATACAGTTCATGAACGCATTATTGCCGATACTCGTTACGCTTGCGGGAATTGTTATACTCGTAATAGCGGTATTGCCTTTGAATGCATCTGCGCCTATTGCGGTGACGGGCTTGCCGTCGTAGCAGGCTGAAGGGATTACTATTTCGGTATCCGTGCAGTCGCCTTTACTTACGGTATAACCTAAACCATCTGCGTTGAGTGTATACTCAAGCCCTATACTAAAATGGCTGTCCCAAAAGACGATGTTACCGTCTACGTAGTACCAGAAGTTGCCTTTTTCGGTAGGCTCGGTTTCGGAATAGTAGTAAATGGTTGCACTTGTGAGAGCATTATTTTTACTACATATCTCAATACTGCCCCACGCTTCCGCCGTACCGCTGTAATATACGCTCGTCAAACCGCTGCAATTATAGAACGCATAAGTGCCGATACTCGTTATGCTTGCGGGGATTGTTATACTCGTAAAACCGCTGCAATTATAGAACGCATAATCGCCGATACTTTCGCAGACGCTTCCTTCTGCAAAAACTACGCTCGTTATTTTAGGGGCATAACTACTATCAATAGATGGACAGAACAAGTATGCAGGTATTTTCGTGACGTTTGCGCCGATTGTAACGGTTATCCCATCTCCGCTTTGTCCTGCTTCATAGAATACGCCATTGTTGCTCAAATCAGCACATTCCGTTGCATTATAGTTTATCTCTGTTAAAGCGGTACAACCGTTGAACGCATTATTGCCTATACTCGTTACGCTTGTGGGAATGGCTATACTCTTCAATTCGTCGCAATCATAGAACGCATAATTGCCGATACTCGTTACGCTTGCGGGAATGGTTATGCTTGTTAAACTGGTACCTCTGAACGCATAATTGCCGATACTTGTTACGCTTGCGGGGATTGTTATACTCGTCAAACCGCTGCAATTTTGGAACGCACCGGTGCCGATACTTGTTAATTGACTATTCGCACCAAACGTTACGCTCGTCAAACTGCTGCAAACACGGAACGCTTCATCGCCGATACTCGTTACGCTTGCGGGGATTGTTATGCTCGTAAAACCGTCGTGATTTTGGAACGCATTTGCGCCTATTGCGGTGACGGGTAAACCGTCGTAGCAGGCTGAAGGGATTACTATTTCGGTATCCGTGCAAGTGCCTATACCGCTTACGGTATAACCTGCGCTATCGGCGTTGAGTGTATAACTAAGCCCTGCACTCAAATTGACTTGCCAAATGACGATTTCACCGTTTGCGCCGTAGTGCCAGTAGTTGCCTTCTGCGGTAGGTTCGGTTTTGGAATAGTAGTAAATGTTTTCTCCTTTTAACTTATCATTGTTTGTGGCACCTATAGTAATATTATTCCACTTTACCACCGTACCACCGTAATATACGCGCGTTAATTTGATACAATTATAGAACGCAGAATCGCCGATACTTTCTACGCTGTCGGGGATTATTATACTCGTCAAACCGATGCAAACATCGAACGCATTTTTGCCGATACTTTTTAAATTACTATTCTCACCAAACGTTACGCTCGTCAAACCGCTGCAATTATAGAACGCATTCGCGCCGATACTCGTTACGCTTGCGGGGATTGTTATACTCGTCAAACCGCTGCAATTATAGAACGCATTCGCGCCGATACTCGTTACGCTTGCGGGGATTGTTATACTCGTCAAACCGCTGCAATTATAGAACGCATAATCGCCGATACTTTCGCAGACGCTTCCTTCTGCAAAGACTACGCTCGTTATTTTAGGGGCATAACTACTATCAATAGATGGACAGAACAAGCATGCAGGTATTTTCGTGACGTTTGCGCCGATTGTAACGGTTATTCCCGTTCCATTTTGTCCTGCTTCATAGAATACGTAATTGTTACTGCTTAAATCAGCACATTGCGTTGCATTATAGTTTATCTCTGTTAAAGCGGTACACTCATAGAACGCCTTTGTGCCGATACTTGTTACGCTTGCGGGGATTGTTATACTCGTCAAATCGTGGCAATCATAGAACGCATAATCGCCGATACTTTTTACGCTTGCGGGAATGGTTATGCTCGTTAAGTTGAAGCAATTTCCGAACACATAATAGCCGATACTCGTTAATTGACTGTTCTCACCAAACATTACGCTCTCCAAACCGCTGCAATATTCGAACGCATAATTGCCGATACTTGTTACGCTTGCGGGGATTGTTATACTCGTCAAACCATCGCAATTAATGAACGCATATTCGGCGATACTTTCTACGCTTGCGGGGATTTCAAACGACGTTTGCGTTTTTCCTTTTGCATATTGAATCAACGTCGTTTCATCTTTTGTGTATAAATTCCCGCCTATTGATTTATATGACTGATTATTTTCGTCTACGTTAATGCTCTGCAAATCTTTGCACCCGTAGAACGCTTTATTGCCGATACTTGTTACGCTTGCAGGGATTGTTATACTCGTAAAACCGTCGCGATTTTGGAACGCATTTGCGCCTATTGCGGTGACGGGCTTGCCATTGTAGGTTGCTGGGATTACTATTTCGGCATCCTTACAAGTGCCTTTGCCGTTAAGACTATAAGTGTTGGTCTCTGCGTTTAAAACCATATTTAAGCCCTTGCTGCCGCCCGCGTCGTATCCACAATGGCGGCAAGCGTTGTCTGACCAAGTATGCCCCGTCGCCGCAACGTCTTCGGTAGCCGTACCGGTATAATTTACGCCGCCAAACGTTACGGTTGCGGTGTAAGTCCTTACGCCTGTCGCCGTACAGGTGGGATTAGTGGTTATTTCGTTCGTTATTTTTTCGCCCGTTGCGGTTACTTCTTCAACGTGAGCGCTATCGTGCGAGCAAGTGAAAGTTGCCTTTGCGCTCGTATAACCCGTCCAAGTCCAAACGGGTGCGCCGTAGCTATGACCAAGCTTGCTGCCTTCGTACGTTACGGTATCGGTTGCGTCGCAACGGTCGCATGTTGCCGTCTTAGTGCCGTCTTCAGTACAGGTTGCGTCGTCGTTAGATATATAGTTTGTAAAGCTGTGACCAAGCTTATCTATCGTCTTGTTTTCTCTATTTAACTCTGCTTGACAAACTGAACAGTACACTACGCTGTCGTAATGCCCGTCTTGTTCACAGGTGGCTTCAACCCTATTTTCTTCTACTGCCGTTGCCTGAGTGTGTCCCGTTGCAGGAAGCTCTACGTAAGTCGTATAGTCGCAACGCGAACAGTCATCGTACGTCTCCCAACCTATTTCCGTACAAGTGGGCGCCTTTGCATCGTGGTGCACTAAGTCGTGTCCGAGAGCATCTATTACTTCAGTTTCAAGAGTTGCGTGGCAAACCGTACACTCTTTATGCTTTGAACCGTCTGCCGTGCAAGTCGGTTCAACGTCTACTATCCACTCGCTTGCCGTGTGTCCCGTTGCAGGAAGTTCTACGTAATTCGTATAGTCGCCGCGTGAGCAAGTATCGTATGCTTCCCAACCTATTTCCGTACAGGTGGGCGCCTTTGCGTTGTGGTGTACTAAGTTATGACCGTATTTTTCTATAACTCTCGTTATAGTTTCGCCACAAACCGTACAAATACTATGCTTAGAACCGTCCGTAGTACAAGTCGGTTCTACGTCCGTTATCCACGTGCCTGCCGTATGACCCGTTGCAGAGAGCTCTACGTAGGTCGTATAGTCGCAACGCGAGCAGGTATCGTACTCGTCCCAACCAACTTCCGTACAGGTGGGCGCTTGCGCTTCGTGATGTATTAAGTCGTGACCGAGCTTCGTGCCTTCATCCGTTACGGTGTGGGTTTCGTTACAGCCGTCTCGGTCGCAAGTTGCGGTTTTAGTGCCGTCTGCCGTACAGGTTGCGTTGTCGTCCGATACATAGTTGGTAAAGATATGACCGAGCTTAGTACCTTCGTCCGCTAAGGTGTGGGTTGCGTTACAGCCGTCTCGGTCGCAGATTGCGGTCTTTGTGCCGTCTTCCGTACAGGTTGCGTTGTTATCCGATACATAGTTGGTAAAGATATGACCGAGCTTAGTGCCCGCATCCGTTATCGTGTCGGTTGCGTTACAGCCTTCATGGTCGCAGGTTGCCGTCTTCGTGCCGTCCTGCTCGCAGGTTGCGTTTCCGTCGGACACATAATTAGTAAAACTATGCCCGAGTGCGTTTACGAATGAATCCGTATAGGTCTCCTGACAAGTCGAACAAGTATGTATACTATAGCCCTGCCCCGTACAAGTCGGGGCGACTACCGTAGTTTCATAAGTATGTTCGTGTTCTTTTTTTGCACAGGCGGTCAAGCCCACCGTAAACGAACAAAAGGTAAAAATTGTTACGATTGCCAAAAGAATTTTCTTCTTCATTATAACCTCCAAAAAGTTAAAGCAAAAATTTATCCATTTTAATCCTCTATATTATGTTCTTGACCGCCAAAAAATGTCAAGCAATTTGCTCAAAAAGACGTTAAAACGGTACCAAAAGACATATAAGCGGTACAAAATGACATAAAATTAAGCCGTACACACGCCCTTAATCCCGTCTTTTGGTATTAAAGACAGCCGTGTACGGCTTAGCTATTTTTTGTTTATGACCGCTTGCATCTGCCGTAGATGCCAACGAGCAAAACTGACGCAAGATAAACTATTCGAGTGTTTTGCCTAAATAATATTCCGTCGCTTTTTCGGCGTCAGCGCTGTTTTTAGTGAATTGAATATCACGAATATCGAATAGGATACAGCCGCAGTGCCATTTGAACGTGGGGAAACAGATTACCTTAATATATCTATCGATTTCGGGGCTGTAGTCTATCGTCTCAAGCGTTTCGCCGTAGAGGGCGACTCGCTCGTAACAGCGTAGCCACTTAGAGTCCATGTTGGAAAACACTCCCCCGAACGTGTTGCCGATAAGCCCTCTCAGCTCCGTCTTTTCAAGCTTGGCAAGTGCGGCGTTGCCGTAGCGGAATATCCAGTCCACCGCCCGCCTCTCCTCGTTGAATACCATCTCTATATCCGTGAAGGCAAAAGGCATATTGTCAAAGCTTGCGTAGTGACGGAGGTATTCCTCTTCCGTCAAAACGACGCCGTCGCCCGATATGCCGTTTAAAATCTTTTGCTGTTTATTTTGCAGTTCGGCGATTAACTGCTTTTTCTTTCTTACAGTGTAGTCAAGGGTTTCGCCGTTGCTAAGCTCGATTTTTTTCGCAATTTTGTGTATCGCCATAACTGAAACGACGCACCCCCTGCACACGGTTAAAAACCGCTCGTCAAGCTGCTTTGCAATCTCGGAAAAGGTCGTTCTCGTTTCGTACACGTCACCGCCCGAGACGTGTATTTCGGCAATCTTCCTCTTCATTAATACATAGAGAATAGAGCTTACTTCTATCTCCACCTTCTTCCTTTTAGAAATCACCGTTATTTTCTTATCGTTCTGCACATTAGCCACCCCGATTTTTTATTACGGTTTTAATTATAACGGTTTTTCCCGCTTTTGTAAATTGAAAAAAGGTTTTTGCTGACAGAGCTTAAAGCCATTTCCGTTTAATTATTTAAAGCGTTAAAACCGCAAACGGCAAAACTAAAGGTTGCTCGTCTTGATGCGAGAAGTTACCGCCCTTTAAAGCGCAACGCCCCTCCGCAAATAAAGCGGAGGGGCTAACATTGTCTGCGTAATGTTTAGCATTATGCTTTTCTTAAAATTAAGACCAATAAACACCGTTTGAATCTAGCGTTAAGGAACTTGAAGTTGCCGACCCGATAGTTGCGGAGCTGCTGCCGAGATATACGACGTACGCCGTCATAGCGCAGGGCATTTGTACCGTCGCCACCGTAACCGAATCGACAGTTACGGTTAAATAGCCACCGTTGGAAAGTGAAATGGAAGATTTCGTGGTCATTCCCGTTGAATTACCTCGAGACGATTCGCTTGTCATACCGCCCGTCGTCATAATGGCAACTACCAAGCCGCCCGTATGAGTATAGCCGCTTTCGGTATCGATAGCGGAATTTCCGTTGGAGTTACAAATAACGACCGTTTTGCCGCCCGCAAAAAGTATTCCGCCGTAGGAATCTTTACTGTTGGAATCAAGCCCGTCACCGCTCGCATATACATACATCGTGCCGCCCGTAATAGTAATACCGTATCCCGAAGTCGTGGTAGCATTAACGCCGTCGTCGGATGAAACGACGGAAATATCACCGCCTTGAATATTGATAAACGTACCTTCAAGCCCTTCGTATGCGTTCGTTACGGTTATGCTACCGTCGATAATCGTCAACGTTCCATCTGCATGAATACCGTCGTCATTGCTATACACGGTAATCGTACCGCCGCATATATTGACGTTGCCCGTAGGATTTTCGCCGTTTTCAAGCGTGCCGCCGTCGTTGTTGGCGTGAATGGCGTCGTCATACGCCTTTATATAAATCGTGCCTGCGTTTATCGTAATTTCGTTTGCGGCTTTAATGCCCTTCGTGGAATAGGTTCCCTTATCGGTATTTCCTTCCTGCATACCGCCCATTCCGCCCATACCTCCCGAAGATGTGGTGGTATAATTCGTCCAGGATACGGAGAGAGAGCCTGCGCTATAGGACAATGCAACGGTATCATAACTCGTACTTATCGTCTTATAATCCGAACAAGCGTAATAATCGGTATCCTGTCCTTGCGCCTGAGAACTCGTATACATATAAACGGCTAATTTGGAATAATTAGCGTTTTTCGCAAACGTATAGTAATAATAGGTCGAACTGCTTTGCCCGGGGCGACCGCCCTGCGAAGAAGACGTAACCTTCTCGTAAGAATCGCTAACATTCACCCATAAATAGTCGGAATCGCTGTTGTAATATTTTATAGAATATTTATAAGAAGTACTCGTGTATCGTAAATAATATGTGCCTTCAGATACCGCCGTTACCTCTTCCGAATATTCCGAATATTTATCCGTATAGATATTGAGAACGGTCGTGGAATCGTCGATTAAAACGTTGTACGCCGCATCTATGCCGTCGCACGCCGCATAGAGATTATGCGTACCTCCCGCAATCGAAATCGTACCCTTTTGGTTCCCCGTCGTTTCGCTGATATGGCTATTAGACGTCTTAATGCAATCGCCTTGCTTTGCAATAAGAGTAGTCGTAGCATTAGTTACTTCCACGCTGTCGTTACCTTTTAACGCATTATCAACGCAAGTTACGGATAAGGTTAAATTTTTTATCTGCAAATCGTCTTTGGTATGAATACCGTTATTGTTTTCGGATACAAGCGTGAGACTGCCCTTTCCGCTGATTTGAAGGTCTACAAACGAATATACCGCTGCAGAATATACAGTTTCATCCGTAGAATCAACAGCCGCACGTCTGTCGTAGATATAATTATCATAGCCCTTTTTAGCAGTTAAAGTAACCTCGTCTCCGCTTAAAATCATTATGGGATTGATGTAGTCGCAGGTCAACGTAAATCCTCTCATCTCCAAATCGAATTTATAGGTATCGCCGACGTCGAAAACTATATTCCCATCGAATTCACCCGAAATAGCGTAAACAGATTCCGCATCTATCGTCGTAAAGGTAAGCACGTTGTTTTCAAAGGTATAAGCATTAGGAGTTCCCGAAACGCAGGTTAGGGTGAAGGGAAGAATTTGCTCGACAAAGGTTGCGCAGACGGTATGGTTTTCCGTGATATTAGTCAAAGTGTAGGAATTTGACGGAGTTATCGCATTTCCGTCAACGGTAAGCGAATCGAGAATATAACCGCTGTCGGGCGTAAACGTCACGGTCAGAGAGCCGCCGTAATCTACGTTTACCGTTCCCGTTGCAGACGCACTGCCGTTTTCGCCGACCGTTACGGCAACCGAAAGCTGCGTCGCCGTAATTGCAATCATTCCCGAGATAGGAGCATAGCTCGTATCGGTAGGAACAAAAGTTACGTTATAATTTCCGCTCGCAGTAATAACCGTATCGGGCGCAGACCAAACGAACGTGCCGTCAACGCTTCCCGTACCGCCCGTAAGCGTAATGTCGGAAAGTTTTTGACCGATATATACCGTTGGATTTGAAACGGTGGGGAACTCAGTTATTGCAGTACGAAGATATCGTTTGGAAAATCCGCACTCGCAAGCGTACGTTGCATATCCCGTAACTTCATCGTAATCGGTTTCGATGAGGTTATGAGATTCTTCGCCCTTTTTCAAAGATTCGTAGCCCTCGTCTATGCAAGCGTACCAATGCGTGTCGCCGTTATCGTGCGTAAGCGTATCCAAATAATTATGTTCAAGCGCAGGGGCGGTTACTACTTGTTTTTCGTAACCGCAAACGGTACATCCGTAAGTCATATATCCTGCGGATTCAAACGTTGCATTTGTTTCCGTACCCTCGTCAAAAGTATGCTCGGCTTTATCTTTCGTTTCATTCAAGTGCACACATTCCGCACTATGCCAATGATAAATTTCGTCGTACGTCCATTCGTCCGAATAGGTATGCGTATGATTTGAATTTCCGATAGAGCAAGCCGCAGACGTTGCGATTGACGTTAAGAACGCACACGCAAAAATTAAAGCCGTCATTTTATTTTTCATAATTATCGTTCTCCTATAATCTTGATAATCCTTTTAAAGTAACAATAACGCTAAGTTAATTTTTATCGCAAAATAGACGAATTTTTTCTTTTAGCCTTTTATCGAATATCTTACGGGAACATAATATTCATATCCCCATTATTCATATCCCCGTTCACGTTAGGATTATTAGAATTAGGCGGAATATCCGCCTGAGCCTTAGTTACTTCCTTCGTATGGCAATCTACTTCATATTTATAAATTTTATTATCGCCATAAAATTTTAACGTTACGGCATAAACGGTTTTACTTTCACCGAGTTTAGACGGCAAGAAAAAAATATGATGCTCTTCCACTCCGTCTATCGTCTTGCCGATTTCTTTCAATACGGCGTTTAACGCCTCGTCCGCCGTTATACCCACGGGTACCGAACCCGAAATTATTTCGTCTTTCGGTTTATTATCCTCTTCAGGTTTGGACGAATAAATTAAATTGAGGTCTTTTATGGACATTCTTGCAAGCTCGGGTATGTCGTTTTCGTCCAAATCGTTCACGCTGCCCACCATTTTATCGAGCAGGTGCATTTTGCCGACGGAAACGCCCTGCTCTTCAGCTCTGCGTTTTAAGTCGTCGTCAACCTTTACGCCTTGTGCGATAATCGCACATTCCATTTCCGAATTCGCAAACACCTCGTTAACCTGATTAGTTATATAGCTTAAAAATACGCTCGTATTGCTCGTATCGTTAGTATCAACGCTGATAAGCATAGAATTATCATCTGAGGTAAGGTATCCGTTTACATACATAGAACCCACGATTGCGTTGAGCGCAGTCTTTAATTTTACACCCTCGAGCGTCATTCCGTTTAAGATAATTTCGGCGTCTGCATTCGCCGCCGTGCAGGTAAGTACGGTATTATCCTCGTCCAAAGAAAGTTCGAGGCTGGGATTCACGTCGATATATACGCAAGTTTCTGCGATTGCAACGGGGTTGGATTTAGGAAGAATACGGCCGATTAATAAGCCTACGGCAAATAATATAAGACAAGACGCAACCGCCGCTATCCAACGGAATAAATACGGCTGTTTTTTTGCGATTGCAACGGCGGGTTGCTCGGAAGAAAAATCGGAAGCCTGCGTTTGATTTTGACAGGCGCATATTATGTTTTCCCTTAAATCAGGCGTTTCGCTTTCATATGCGTTTTTGATTGTATTTTTCAAATCTTTTGCCATTTAATATTCCTCCTTTACAACCATCTGCAATTTTTTAATTGCACGGTTATATTTTGATAAAACCGTGGATAAGGGTTTATGTAAAAGCTTAGCAATTTCCCTATGTTTCATTCCTGACACGACGTGTAGGGTAACTACTTCCCGCTCCTCTTCCGTCAACGTTCTCATTATCTCCCGCAAAAACGCATTATTGATTAAGACCTCTTCACAACTATCGCACGACTTTGTATTGTCAAGGTTTTCAAATAATTCTGCCGTGCGTGATTTTAGCTGAAAATGCCGCCGAATCAGGTTTAACTCGATTTTTATAATCCACGCCATCGGTTTACCTTTCGGCTGATATTGCCCAGCGTATTTATAAATTTGAACGAACGTATCTTGAGTAATATCGTCTGCGTCGTGCTTGTTTCCCAACTTGGAAAGAGCGTAAGCGAATACGTCCGTCTTAATGAGGTCATATAAAAGACCTATAGACGCAATATCCCCGTTCGAAATCTTGGCGAGTAATTCTTCTATGCGGGAGTTTCTGTCTTGAATCTCCTCTGTTGAAATGGCAAAAACTATAAACACACCGGCTTTTTATCACCTCACGAATTTTTTCAATTATATCGCAAATGTCGATAAAAAGCAATAATTAAAAAATTCGTCTTATAACGTATTTACCGCTAAAATTCACTTCCCGTATAATCGCCCTTTGCTCGATGCCTATAGATTACCGCTTCCCCTGCGGAGTTCGCCGACCGTTTTTTCCTTTTGAAATATCGTTTATTGCGCCGCAATTAATCAATAATTAATAAGCGGACTTCAAATTTTATCGCAAGAATTTATTTTTTTTCGTTTATTTTTTATTTTCCGTAACTTCCCTATATAACGGCGTACGGCGGCGCCGTTTGCGTACGGGCGTTTTTCTATTACGTCTTTATCGTTTGACAAACTCGTTAAAACGTGGTATTATACCCGTACAATTTTAGCACGCTATTAGAAGATTGCAGAGGGTTTGTGCTTTTCGCCCTGCCGACTGTAGTTGGATAGCACTCCGGAGAACCTCATTAAATTGAGTGCCGAAGGGGCAAAACGGAATTTCTTTTCCGTTAATCTCTCAGGCAAAAGGACAGAGCCGCAAATGCAAAAAATAATTTAAGTGGTAATTGTTTTTAACGGAGTGTATTTACATTCCGTTTTTTGTTTGCGTAAATTTTTCTCGTGCTCGGGAGGATATAATGGAAAAAATTTTAGAAGTCATAGAAAAGGTCAACTCGTTTATCAACGGCATAGTATGGGGTTGGCCGATGGTAATTTTGATACTCGGCACGGGCATACTGCTTACCATTCGCACTAAATTTTTACAGGTGCGCAAGTTCGGAACCTCGTTAAAGCAGTCTGTCGGGACTACGTTCAAGGGCATAGGCAAAAAGAAGGGGAATAAAAAGGAACGCTCCATCTCCCCCTTTGAAGCATTTGCCACCGCCATTTCGGGTACGGTCGGCACGGGCAACATAATAGGCGTTACCTCCGCCATAATGACGGGCGGTCCCGGGGCAGTGTTTTGGATGTGGATTTCCGCTTTCTTCGGAATGGTAACCAACTTCTCTGAAAACGTGTTGGGTATGTATTTTAGAAAGAAATCTCCCCAAGGGGAATTTGCAGGCGGCGCAATGTATTACTTAAGCGAAGGCTTACCCCTGCAAGCAAAGAGCGACAAGGGGCGCAAAGTTTTAGGAACGGTCGGTAAAGTTTTAGGATTTATGGCGGCGTTGTTCTGTGCGCTTGCGGCAATAGGTATGGGCGGCACGCAGACCAACAAAATCGCAGGGACGATTACGGGTGCGCTCCCCGATACGAATGCGCAGTTAGTCAGCCTTATTGTGGGAATAGTCCTCGCCGCCGTGCTCGCCCTTATTATAATCGGCGGCGTAAAGCGTATAGGTAAGGTTTGCTCTATATTAGTACCCTTTATGTCCGTTCTGTTTATTATAATGGCGCTCGTCATCATCTTTGCAAACGTGACTATGATAGGCAACGCATTTGCGCTTATTTTTAAAAACATATTCTCCTTTCAAGCGGCTGTAGGCGGCGTGGCGGGCTTTACCTTTGCTCAGATAATACAAAAGGGACTTGCCAGAGGCATATTCTCCAACGAAGCGGGTTTGGGCTCGTCGGTTATCGCACACAGCGCATCTGAGGCAAGAGAGCCTATGAAACAGGGCTTTTGGGGAATTTTCGAAGTGTTCTTCGATACGTTTATAATCTGCACGCTCACGGCTCTCCTAATTTTAGTCTCTTTCGGAAACGATATGGAAGTGCTTTATTCGGGCAGTATAATCGACACGCAGGTCTCTATGCTTGCATTCAATAAACAGTTCGGCACGTTCGGCACAATCGTATATTCGGTTATTATCCCCCTGTTCGGTCTTACGACTATTATAGCTTGGTCGTATTACGGCGAAAAGGCGGTTGAATACCTCTTCCGCAACACGGGCGAAAAGGGCAAAAAGATTTCCGTACTCGTATTTAAAATTATCTATTTATTACTCGTCGTCGTGGCGGCAATAATCAACGGCGAGCTTGCTTGGGCGATTTCAGACACGTTTAACGGACTAATGGCGTTGCCCAACCTTATAGGTCTTGTAATTATGAGCGGACTTGTGGTTAAGATAAGCAAGAACTATTTCCAACGCAAGAAGGGCGAAAACGTAGAGCCTATGCTCTCGGCGTATCCCGAACAGAACGCTCAGTTTATCGAGGACGAAATGAACGCAGATGTTTCCGAGGGCGA
>JBJFAF010000207.1:11541-15648 GCA_051887755.1 Candidatus Coproplasma sp. | reverse complement strand
AGGGCGAGGAGAAAATCGACGCCTACGAGAACGTAGAACACGGCACGGACGAAAACGTTTAGTAACTCAACTATAAATATTCAATCAAGTTATCAAGCAATTTAGATGTTTGAGTTATGCGAATATTTGTCGCTTAGGCAACAAATAAAGGCTGTTAGTTGCGTCTAAACGTAAAACTTTTTCATCACTACCCTAAGACAAAGCAAACACCCCTCCGAAATCTCGGAGGGGTTAAATTTGGGCAATTGGATAAATTATAAATATGGTTTTTAAAATTAGAACGATAAATGATTACGGGCAGGAGACAATCTCCTGCCCAATTTGATGTGAGTGCAGTGCGGAATGCGACGAACTATTGCGCAGTAAATTTGCCGAGCATATATTCTATGCGTTTATTCACGGCTTGCACCGTCGTAGGCGCTTTTCTTTTAATATCAAACCCGTGCATAGTGCCTTGAGTTTGGTTTATTACCACTTCTACGCCGCTATCTTTCAAGGCGTTTGCATAGGCTAAACCTTCGTCACGCAGGCAATCGAACTCGGCAACTTCCACATAGGCGGCAGGGAGAGATATAAAGCTTTCCGCTTCCATAGGGGACGCATAGGCGATATTTTTAACGCCCGAACAATTTTCGCCGCCCTGCAAATAGCCCTGCCACATTATCTTGGACAATTTGCCGTTCCAAATAGGCGTATCGGTGAACTGTTTTTGCGATAAGGTATTCATACGCCTGTCAGTTACGGGGTAGACGAGCAGTTGAAACAACGGCTTTTCCGTCCCCCTGTCCCTTGCCATTTGGCAGACCGCCGCCGCAAGCGCACCGCCTGCGCTGTCGCCGCCTACTGCAATTTTAGTCGGGTCGATTTCAAGCGCCCGTGAGTTTTTAAAAACCCACTCAAGCGCCGCATAGCAATCTTCGCTCTGCGTAGGGTGAGCATACTCTGGCGTTAAGCGGTACTGCACGAACACCACCTTACAGCGCATATCAAGCGCATACTTTAGGGCTAAATCGTAATGATATCCCGCCGCACCGAAGAAAAAGCCGCCGCCGTGATAGTACACAAGGCAGGGAGTATCACCCTTTAAGGTCCGGAGTTCAAAGATTAAAAGTTCTATCTCTTCTCCGTCGTAGCTTGCAATCTTTTGCCTTGTAACCTTAACGTCTCTATTGCGCCAAAGCCTGTGCGGCGGACGCATTTTAGAGCCCAACCACCCTGCCGCCTTTGCGCTTTTTATGGGCGGCGTGAAATGAGAATATGGCGAGAATTCTTTATTTATCGGGTATTTCATACTCTGCCTTTTAACTTTATAGTCTTTGATATTTGACAACATTATAACACATATTTAACGGCAATCAAGAGCCGTACATTTTTAGACGGTCACGAAATTTTTAAAATTTTAATCATGCTGAAACCGTTAAGCCAAGTCCCGTTTAAATCCTGAGAACCCGAATAGCCGAGAGAACAGCTTATAGTGGTTTAATTTGTCTGCCAAAAGCGTTATCAAGAATAATGCACTGCCCGCCATGGCTATCATAATATCTTCCATAGTGTCCGCAACGGGGGATTTACCCATAGCAATCGACTCTTCAACTCGCTGTGCGTCCCCGCCCGTTATCATATCGACTAAATATTCCCAAACTTCCCACAGCGCCGCTACGCCGAGCGTAAACACGAATATGATTATGATACAGCCGATAGGGTTTAGCCTATCGCCGTTCCATTGCATAATCAAAACGAAAATAATCAGGCTGCATAAGAATCCGAACGCACCGTGCATAATCAAGTCCCAACAGGAGATTAAGTCGTAAAACCCTAACGCACTGCCGAGATTGCTTGCTAAAAATACGAACACGGAAGATATAACCGAGAGAATTATAGGCATAGACTTTTTAGAGATTAACCCATAGACGGGAAAGGCAAACGGCAATAACGCCGACGCCAACAATTCAAGATACATCGTAAATTTACTGCCGTCGATTGCAGCGTACACTATGCAAAAAACAATCGCAATCAATTCCGAGATAATTCCCGGCAGCCACTTTATAAACTTTTTAATCTTCATTTTCTTTTTCCGTATAGTTTTTTCAATTCAGTCTAAGCTCTATTTTATACGGCGTATATTTAAATTTTGTTAAAACTGCGTGAGTTAATTGTGATTATTTTTTAGAGTTTTATTTTTTAGCGCTAAACTTATCGTATTACTTGAAGGTCGGAGTCGACACAAGAAGTTAAGCACTTTAAATAAAGCAAACACACCTCCGCCTTTCTTGCGGAGGTGTTAAGATGGTGATAAAAACATACAGCCGAGAGCGCAAACAGACTCTCGGCTTTTTTTACATTGCGATTAGACTTTTATATTCCGCATCTATCGCTTCAAGTTGCTTTTCAAATTCTTTAACGTCGATATTGCCGAGTTTTTTTAATTTGTAATATCTCCTAAAAGCATTAAGTCTTGTTGCATTAAAGCAATCATCTATCATCGAAGTACTATCGTAATGTTCTGTTAGCGTATTAACTATCGCCTTGATTAACGTTTCTTTTTGTGAACCTAACAGACGGGATATATCAAATTTTTCATTGTTTAATTGAATGTTCTGCTCCTCATTTCTCAACAATGAATATTTTGTCATTATTTCTTCACTAAAAATTTTATTGCAAAGCGAAGGTGCTTTTAACAAAATATCAAATAATCTATCAATCGAATTGTTATATTTGTCTTGTGCAATTTTAACTGACTTTTCAATTTCGCTATACGGCGTCTTCAACACATCTATATATGTATTAATAAACACGTTGATTGCTTTTGCTTCTCTTTTTTCGGAAGGCTCAAGATTATTCATTTCTTGATATAGATGGTTCCCTTTCAAAAATTGAAGTTCTATGCGCCCCCAAATACTAAACCAGCGCAAATACTTTTCCCTTTGGTCAATATCTGAAGAGCTGTTGAATTCTTGCCAATAATATTCTTCCCTCTCTTTAATAACTTTAAGCCATCTTTCCCTTTCATTATTAATCTTGAAGCTTTTCTCTTGCTTATTTAAATCAATAAGCAGGTTCGTTTGAAGTTTTTTTACGAAATCAATATTTGTTACTATGTTTTCCTGCACGTTATGCGGCACCTTTGCTTTAAAGTACTTTGTAAAATCTTCTTTAATGTGACCTTTCATATAAATACATAGGCTATTGAGAGCTTCGTAAGTGTTTTTCTCTGCTTCTTTTTTCTTTTCGTCAGCGATTTGCAATTTCGCACTATTTAATATTTTGACAATCTCTTCTGTATATACAAAATCGTCACTATGCTCGTTATAATTTTCTAATAACATACCCCAAATTACGGCAAACTTGTCACAAGTACGGGTTTCAACATAACAACGTGCCTCCTCTTCAGACATATTTAAGACTTCTAAATCAGCATTCATGTCTTCAAATTTTTGCCACTTTTCAGCAATAAACATCGCCCTTTCTTTTATTGCATTTTTAAGTGATTCATAAGTGGCAAAACCTATGGGCACAAATGCCATAGTCGCATCGTCGCCATGAACCCTATCATAAAATTCTGAAAGGCTTTGCATAAGCCCCTCATAAGAGTTATTTTGAACAATATGTTCAAGTAACGTCTTTTCCACGCCGAAATTATCGTGAGGTTCAAAAGGGTCGAATATGCCGTCGCTGACTGCCATAAGAACGCAAGGCTCGTTAAATTCGTATCTTTTGTAATTGAGAACGGTGGGTTTTATACCGCCGACGTAGAAGAGATTGGTTATAGCTCCCGACTCGTCTTCATCGTCAATAGTCAATTGCTTTAATCCCGTTTTGGTCAAAACATAGCAATGCGAATCTCCTGCCCAGACAACTTCCGCCGTCGTTATACCGCAGTCATTAGCGTTATAACGAATAAAAGCAAGCGTCGTAGGTAAAACCTTCTGGTCGTCATACTTTCCCTTTTGCAAATTAAAGTGTTTCACCGTATTATCCAACCCGAAAGAAATGAATTTTACTAACTGCTCTCTTACCTCTTCATTTGATAAATCAGCATTAATAAAGTTTTCGTTAAAACATAAAGCATATGCGCAACGGGCTATTGCTATACGCGAAGCCCACAAC
>JBJFAF010000207.1:6434-11441 GCA_051887755.1 Candidatus Coproplasma sp. | reverse complement strand
CCTTCTATAGGCAATACGTTATGCACGGTGGAACCCGCTCCGCCCAATCCGTCAGCAACTATTAACACATTTTTGCCAACAAAAGGAGTTGCATCCTCGTTCTTTAAAACCGAATAAAAAAATTTGTTAGTGTTCACTTTATAACCCCCATTATTTTAAGGTTGTTTCCTGAAACTTTATCGTTGACTTTGTTCTTACCGTCAACTATCTCGTTATATATTACTTTATAACGATGTTCCCCGCCAATCTCGATACGGGAAATGCTGTTTATTCCAATTCTCGTCATAATCTCAGGAACATAGGTACTCCCGTGTTCGGGCCAAGGAGTGTCTGCATCAATGACGCCGATTTTAGGTTTTGCCAAACCTTCAGATATAAGCCAATCGTAACCCTTATCGAATTCAAGACCGCTATTAGTCGTAATCATATAACGCTTACGGAATGAGAGCTGTATCTTGGTTATTTTAGCGTATCCCTTTGCCGAAATTTGCTCGGGAGAAATTAATTCAATACTATGTTCATCCCAAGGCTCGTCCAAGTTTGCTGTAACCGCTTTTGCATATTTGCTTTCAATTACTTCCTCTATCGACAGCGTTTTACTCGTACCATCGGACAGAGTAACCTGGTATTTAAGCCCCTTACTGCCACACCCCGTTTTGATGCGTTTGAAAGATTTAACACCCTTTTTCTTTAACGTTGCAACGGCATATAACTCTGCTACAAGTTTGTGAGCCGTCCAAAGTTCTGTATCGAAAGGTTTTACGTCGCTACCGTTATGATACTCTTCAGGCACTTCAAGGTTATCGGATAATACCGCTAAAACTTGTTCTGCCGTAGGGCGTGCAGAAGGCGTTTTCGCAAACATCCAGTTTATAAGCGACATAAGCGTTGCACCGCAGTTATCTCCTATAATTACGTCGAACTTATTTGCAATCATTACAGGTTTATCCAAATAAACCGCAGCTCCGACAGAACCGCCGTCTAAATCGAAACTCGGAAACGCCCCGCACCACCAACGATGCAATACAATACCCAAGGTAAATATATCAGTCGCAGTTGTTATGATGTCGCTATCCGCCGCACCTTCGTCGGAACCGTACAACAATATCTCAGGACTTTGATATCCTTCCGAACCGCCTATGCCATCCCATTCGGGAATTTTATCCGTTGCGTAGGAGGAATCAAAGTCAATCAGGTACGGAACGTATTTGCCCTTTTGTTTGGCAACGACGATATTTTTTTCTTTTAAATCGCCATGAATAACGTTATGCGCATGCAGTTTTTGCAAAAGGAGCGTCGAGTCTTTCGATAAATTTAAAAATTCATTTAAAGAAAGCGACGTATAATCGTAAGTTGCAGGCAAGATTCCGTCTATATAAGCCGTCACCGTAGCAAACATATTTTCATCGTCCCAGAAATTTGCTTCCTCTACAACGATATGGTCGCCATTGCTCGACAAGCCCGACATATTTTTAGCAAGCTGTTTTTGCTTGTTATAAATAGCGTCCGCTTCAGCTTTATATTTATCATAAACGGCTTTAGGCTCACCTTTTGACGGATAGCGTACATGTATATTACGTTTAATAAAATACTTTCTGCCACCCTTTGTTCCAAGGATAAACTCTCCGTTGCCGGTTAGCTCCCAATTTATAGAACCGCCATCAATAAAAGCGGAATCCACTTCATATTCACCGTGATATCTCATAACCGTTCCCCTCGTTAAAAATAGGTTAAGAAGCTGAACTTGCCGAAGCCGCAATTATTTTGATTATATCGTCGAACGAAATCTCGTCCAACCCACTGTGTATTTCGACAGGCACAAATACGCTTCTATTGTATTGCTTTTTCATCAATTCGTAATTGCTCCCACGGGGCGCAAACATGACAAGACGCTTATTCTTTTCCCTTAGCTTACTTGAATGTGCCTGCGTACACATCCACGTTTCAAGCAACCCGTCGTCGTCAACCATTTTTGCAGGGTAACCGCTGTAGCTTTTACGCTTACCTAAGGGTATCGCCGACGTATCTGCAAACAAAACAATTACCTGCCTATCCTTGCTTCCCGTTACAAAATCCGAATTCATTGCAAGATACAATGCTTCAAGTCCGTTTGCGTCCTCAGCGCAACCGCCGGTCGCACATACGCCGTCTAAAAATGCAGAGAACTCAGATTCCTCTTGCGGTAATTCAAAGAAAGGGCTTTGCACCATGGAGTCTTTTCCGTCGCTCTTGTAATCACGGAATACAATCATTTTTATGCGCATCATATCGATGTCGCTGCCGTTATCCGTCATTGCCTTTGCAAAATCCGAATAAAACCTACGAGCATTGCTTTTTACGCTTTCGATACAGGGAGACATGCTCCCTGTACCGTCTACGCAAAACACAATATCTATACAACGCTTTTTGGTTATGAAATTAGGATTATTCATTGCTATACCTCGCTTACGCATTGCTCGCCGAAGCGGCAATAATTTTGATGATATCCTTAAAGTCGATATCGCCCAAACCGTCAGACATATTAACAGGCTCGAAAATGCTGCGGTTTAACTTTGCTTTGAGTTCTTTGTACTTCGTTCCGTCAGGAGCAAAAATAACAAGACGCTTATTTCTCTCACGAAGCTTACAGGATTTATCCTGCGATATGCACGACCACGTTTCGATAAAACCGTCTTCGTCAACCATATCCGAAGGATAGTTCGCTTCGCCGGAGCGTTCTTTGAGTTTTAGAGCTTCAGCGTCAGTAAATAGCACGATTACCTGCCTGTCCTTACTGCCTGTGGTAAAGTCTGACTTCATTGCATAATACAATGCTTCCATTCCGTTCTCAGGTCCGTCGCCTCCGCCGAAAGCGGAAACATCTGAAAGAAATTTTTCAAATTCGGTACTGTCAGCAGGAAGTTCAAAAAAAGAACTTTCTTTCATCGCATCTTCTCCGTCGTCATGGTAATCCCTGAACACGATTACCTTTACACGCATTGAATCGATATCGCTTCCTAAATCAGTCATTGCCGATACAAATTCCTGATGGAACCTGCGTGCATTGCTCTTCACCGCATCAATACAGGGTGCCATGCTACCCGTTCCGTCAATACAAAATACGACGTCTATGTTGCGTCTCTTTCCGAAAATGTTGTCTACCATAATTTATTTCTCCCTATATAATAATTTACTTGTTGTACACTTAGGCGTTTAATGGTCTTTTTACAACGAATTACTCATTGCCTTGTTTACAATTAAATTATACAACCATTTCAATTTTAAGTCGATAAACAGTTACTTACGTTAATACCGAAGAAATGTAATACTCACAACGTTGTCGCAAAATAAAAAATAAAGTCGCAAAAATTGCGACTTTTAAGAAATTGATATTCATATGTTATTCAAACGCATTGATATCTTCTATCAATAGCTTGTTTAACTTGCCTTGCTAAGCTCCGTGGAGATTGACTTGACATATATTCTGCAAAACCCTCTGCTATAAATTCGTGTATTGAAGTTGTTGCATAATAGGACAATTGGGTTCTAATGGTTTCTACGGACATTGAATTATATAATGAACACAGTTGTACATCTTCGGCAATACGGCACAAATAATCCAACAAATGCCCGATTTCATGAAAAATTACGCTTTTTACAGAAGCGCAGTCTTTAGGCGAATGAGATGCCAAAACGCTTCTTTCCAATTCGATTTTAATTTGTCGAATATCATTTTTTTCGAAATCCTTATCGTCAAGCACTATCCCGTCTAAAACACAGCCGACGTTTATTGCCTGTGCAAGCATATTCCCTCCATTCCTTCCGCTTGTTTCGTTTATTATTTTGCTAACACCTTGTCCTATCTGCTTTGCTGAAGCCTGCGATAAAATATACTGCACTCCGAGAGATTTTATAAACGTATCGTCGTATGCGATGAACTTCTCCAAGGCATATTCATATCCTTTTTTTGAGCCGATAAAACAAATTCGACTGCGTAATTTAGGATACATATATAACGCAGTAACAATACAGTCGGTTAAATGCTTAGAGACCGAAATATGCAATCCCGAAAAATCGCACACATCGCCAATGCCGTATTTTTTTATTATTGACGTAAGTTCGCTTTCGCATATGGCAGAGCTGATTAAACTGTGTAGCTTGGATTCCGGACATAGCTTATATAGTTCACGCTTTGCTCTTACGTCCAACAATTCAGCTTGCTGACCGTTTAGTTTAAAGGAAATCCCAATCATAAAAACGATTCATTTCATCATTACAACAATATCTTTTAATTTGGTTTTAGACAGTTGTTCATAAAAAAGCAGGTCTTCATAATTAACTACCGTTCTACCGTTTTCCCAATTAAAAATAACGCTTTCAGACACACCAAACACGTCGGCAAGTTCTTTTCTGCTAATATGATTATCCATTTCAAATCTACATTCAACGCATTCGCCTTGGCAATCTTCTTTGTCATGTTTAAGCGCACTACAAACACAACGACGAAGTTCGATATTGTCTTCACGAAGCAACTGCAAATTTCTTCCCGTTTTCTTCCAATCTATAAAATTCCTTTGTATAGTTTTCATATCTCGTCTACCTTAATCCTCAATCTGTTTATACCATTATAAAATATTTTTTTATAATTACAATACTTTATTTTGATTTTTCGATAATTTTACCATTTATTTGCATATTTTTAACTACTCAACTTTTCGGTCGTTGTATTTTAAATCATTCAAAATTTCTATCACCCTGCATGCTCATCTTCTAATCCAAAACCACATACGAGGTTTGTTTTGACGAAGTTGTAGGACAAATTTCCCCAGCCGTAGCAGCAATCGTCGATATTCATAAACTAAACGACATCTTCTATGTCTCATTTCGGAATAAAAGGCGATAGAAAAATTCAATCAGCCTTTTATTTTTGCCTTTATATTTTCTGCCTTTTCCTTAGCTTCTGCAATTCCGCACTCTATGTCCGTTTCAAAATAGCTCTTGGCAATTGCCAAAGCACCTGCTACTTCT
>JBJFAF010000207.1:0-6334 GCA_051887755.1 Candidatus Coproplasma sp. | reverse complement strand
TCCATATGATAATGTCCAAAATACCAGTGTTTATAATCAATGGTATCTTCAAAATACGAGAGCATCTGATTTTCAGGGTATCTTCCCATTTGGAAAGAACGGGTGCGAAGAGGCGGATACATTAACGCCCTTTCACCGCAGGAGTGTGTTATAATATAATCAACTTTGTTGTTGTAGCGTTTAAGATTTGCTATTCCTTCGTCCAACTCCTCAAAGCTCGGCATCTCCTGCTTCCACCAGCTTATACGCTCTTGCCTTGCCCATTTATCGACACTGGTTGCCCCGCCGAAGGTAAAGAAAGTTTTACCATCGATTTCAAACACCTGACCACGCATTAAATGAATGATATTAGGTTTGATTCTATGTATCTTACCGCCGTGCCACTCCTCGACTTTATAAGTCGACAAAAGGTCAAAGTTTTCGTGGTTGCCGTCAACGAAAAGAACGGTAAAAGGCAGCATAGTATAGGGCATTAAATCACGCCGAAGCGTTCTTTCATCCCATACCGCACCGAAATCGCCGCATATAATGACGTAATCGTTAATCGTAATCTCTGGATTTTTTCGTGCGAAAATTTTGAGTTTATTAAAGTCTATATCCCCGTGCGTATCGCCTGTTATGTAAATCATAAGCCCTCCTTTAAGCTATTATTAATTCCCGCAAAGCCGTCTGCGGATAAGATTATAGTAGTATGGCGTGATACATTTAAATTCATATACGACCCGTTCGTAAATCTGCACCATCGCTCTATCGTGGGAATCTCTCACTCCTTCTAAACGGGCTTCGGCAGTTTTAACCGCCCCGCCAAGTCCTTGCTTGGGGTTAGATTTTATAATGGAATTAAAGCGTCTTAAAACTTCTCCTCTAAATACAATTTTATCCGTCCATAAGGAACAATCGGGTTCTTTATCTGTAGTAATAGGCGCACTCTTCTTGTCTATAACTCGTTTAAGGACAGAGATAAGATTGCTTACGTCAATAGGTTGGCTATTCTCCTCTTCGTCATCGTCATCGAAAAGATTAAATTTTATATCCTTGAGAAAATCGTCCTCTTCGTCATCTTCGTCTTCTTCAAGAAGTTTAATATCTTCATCTGATAACAACTCTTCTTCTAAACCTTTAATATCCTCATCAGACAACAACTCTTCTTCGTCGTCATCATTATCCAATTCGTAGTTGGCTTGCTTTGCTAATTTTTTGAACTCCTCCCTATTTATCAAAACCCTTCTCGGTCTTGAATCATTCGCAACCGATACAAACCCCTTGCTCTCCATCCATGATACAAGCCTACACGCTTTACTGTACCCGATAGGGTACCTGCGTTGCAGCATAGAAACCGATGCAAAACCCGTTGCTATGGAATACTCTAATGCCCTATATTTAAGTTCTCTTTCCTTTTCATCCTCTTCCTCGTCATCTTCAGATAAATCCACACTGCCGTATAGCTTTGTAAATTCCTCACGAGTGATTAGCATACGACTTCCCCTAATCCCCATCGGCTCGGTTGCATAGCCCTTATCCTGGAACCAATCGATTATTTTGCACGAGGCAATAAAGCCTAACCCGAATCTATGTTGGAGAAGTGAGGGCGAGGCGCTGCCGTAAGATATGCAGAAATCGAGGATACGCAAGCGAAGTTTTTCATTAACTTCAAAATCATCGTCATCTTCGTCCGCTTCTTCGTCCGCTTCTTCGTCATCGTCGTTCTCTTCGTCTTCTGTTGCAAGGCTGTCCTTAAGCTCGGCTTCCATCCGCTTTAATATTTCCGCATTGCGTTCAAACGAATAAGCTCTGCGCTCAGTTTTGCTAAGTTTCTCGCTTTCGTCGATTATCTCTTCCATCACGTTACCTGCGGTATTGCCGTTTTTGCTATAGGTATAATACAAGCCATCCTCAAGCCGAATACTACCGATTTTCTCCAACTTTGCAAACAGCTCTCTCACCTCTTTATACCCCAAAGAAAAAACAGCCTGCACTTCGGGTATTGTTACCACATCTCTCCCTTTTATGTATTTTTCAAGTTCAATAGTTTCCATATAGCCCTCCCCCTAAAACAGCATTAGAAGTCAATTGAATATCTGCCCCTTACCCTTCTTGACCTCTTAAATGTGTAGATATACTTTTTATCCAAGGGATTTAAAGGACAGACATAATCTTTGTCGTATGAAAGCGGGAACTCGGTGAATTCCTTACAGAGATAATACCGCTCCATCTTGGAGAACAGCACATAGCCGCAGTTTGCCTCGGTTACGATACACTCGCCGGGCTTAAGATTTGCCAGCATACTTTTAGGAACAAGAGGGATTGTCTCTATATCGTACATTTCAATCTCATCTTTGGTACCGTTTAAAGCGCTTCTGGGCGAAATCCTCGTCATATTACCGCACTCTTTGCTGAAAAGCTCTAACGTGGCAGGGTTGTTGCTGCCAAGGAAGATATGCACGTTTAAATTATCCCTGATAATTTCCGCAGTATTCTGCCCGTACACGTTGTCGAGCTGAGCATAACTCTGCAATACGATATCGAACCAGATATTGCGCCCTCCGCACGCTGAAATTACGGTATCGAAATCGACAATCTTGGGGAAGTTGCCAAACTCGTCTAAGATAAAATAGAAGGGTACGTCAAGCTTTCCGCTCGGTTGGTCGTTGGCATAGTTTATAAGGTAAGTATAGGCACTCTGCACGAACGTGCTTATAACTTGGTAATACACCTTAGTTTCGTCGGGATAGCTTATAAACACCACCGTAGGTTTACCCGAAGTAAGGCTTTCCATATTAAAGCTTGAACAGCCCGTGATAAGCCTTATAGTGCTGTTTCTGAAAGCCTGTATTTTAGCATTGAAACAGGATATAACACACTGTCTTGTTCCGCTTGCATTTTCTATAACTCCCCTTGCGTATTTATATGCCCTAGAATCCTCACCCCTACCGGAAAAATAGGCATCGTCGTCGTAATGGACTTCTTCGGTAAGCGAATCGGTTATGATAAACATAGTATTGAAAGAGAAGGTGTCTTCGGTTATCTTCTGCTTACCGTCCTTAGGAATACTGTCTTCAAGCATAGCCCAAAGATTCGCTTTCCCCCACTGACGGGGCGCTTCATTCCAGTACTGGTCTCTGGCATCGTCCTGCGGAATAATAGTGAACATAAGCTTGTCAATTTCGCTGTCCACGTCGGCAAGCAGCAAATTTCTCATCCCTGCTATCGACTCATCGAGTGCGGACTGCTTTTCGTAAATTATCCCCTTGAATTTGTTCCTTGCGCCCTTTTCGGTTTCAACAACCTCAACTTCGCTTTCAAGATTAATAGCCTTTTGAAACTTTTTGTATATGGGCGTCAACGGATTCCACAGCTCACTATGGAAATAATCCCTTAGGTTAACCAAATATACGTCGTAACTCTCATCTTTGAGAAATGCGGCAAGCAATCTGTACAGCTCCCCTTTAGGGTCGGAGATTATCATAGAGCGTTTAACCTGTTGCTTTGCAAAAGACGTTATCTGCGGAATCACACAGGAAGTCGTCTTACCCAGCCTGGTTGCGGCTATGGTTAAAATATGGTTTTCGTCCTGCGAATAGGTCTGCAACAGTTTGCCGTCCACATATCTGTTTGCTTTCAAAACGCCTTTAACGGTGCGGTCAGGCAACTCGTCATATGCCACGGTGTTTTCAAAATCTACAGGCATATCATCATAGCGTATAAGGCGGGTATTTTCATACCCCTGTAAAATGCCGTTACTTATTTTCATCAATCACACCCCCGAAACCGTAAGCGTTATTGTAACCCGTTTTTTTGTTTAGATACGGCTTAACCGCATCCAAAGTCAATTTAAGGGTTTGTCCTGTCTTGCGGTTTTCACGAATAGTTTTATCTAATATTTTCTCGGTATTTTCCACAGGCAAAGCGTATAGTTTTTCCATTACATCGCCCGAAATTAGCACTTTTCCGAGATTATAAAGCCTGCGTTTGTCCTCGAGAATATAGTTTATAACGTATGCCTTTTCTGCCGTCTGAACGGGAGCAAGCTCTACTATCTCCACTAAGTTTTTAAGCTTTTTAGCGTTTTCTTTATCGCACACGCATATAGGCAATACGGACGATAAATCAAGCGTAACTGCGGGATGATGTAAGCGGAAATTACGGCGTTTTTCACTTCTTAACACAGTCTTTGTAAGCTCTATTGCCGCATCGCTTATGTTTCCTCTGAATACGAGTAAATAAACGTTATTCTTTCGCTCGTTCAAGCACCTGACAAACACGTTGTTTTTAGTAGGTTCGAAATCGAATTCCCGAAGTTCTGCCACCTCTATCTTCTCAATATGCGTCGATTGTAAAGCCTTGCTGACAGCTGAGGCATACGTTTCAAGCACATATTCCGAATCGGAACAAAGGCACATAGGGCGGAATGAGTCGGAAGCTCTCAAATCGCTGCCATACAATCCGCCGAATATTCCCCTAATCTCGCTTTCCCTGTATAAAGGTATGTTTTTTAGGGCGGTAGCATCTATCGGCACTTCGCCATAATTAAGATGTAAGGGCAAATCACACGCCTCGGAGACCATCTCTTTGTTTTCCGAAAACAATATTTTTTCTTTGTCCTTAAAGCTTATTACATCGCTGAAAATAAGTCTTGCGTACATAGAATCGTATGTATCCTTGTTAAGCTTATTTGCGCCCACCGCCTTGCGGATTAACAGCATCTCTTCGTTATACCCCATTTCAGCGCTTACGCCATATCTTTCTGCGATTATTTCAGGTAAAAATTCGTAGAGCGTATCTTTGACCGAAGAGTTCAGGGTCTGCATTATTCTTACCTTATCCATATCGGAATATTTAAGCATAGAAAGCGTAGCGGGTATATCGCCCCACATCATAGCCTTTCTGAGGCACTTAATTCCTCCGTTTAAATCCTTCTTGACGAAGATTCCTTCGCATTTAAGTATACCTACGGTTTTCAATGCAAGGATATTACCGTTTTCAACTCCGTTCATCAGCGTCTTAACGACGGAAGTCTGTGTTGATTCCCCGTCCGAGTTAATACTGTATTGACATACCGCCTTTATCGCATCGCCTTTGATTGCAATAAGAGTATCCTCTTTTTCGGTATAAATCTGTTCGCTGCCTACAAGGTGGTTATATTGCTTTATGCGTTTATAGCGTTTAAATCCGTCCTCTGTTTTAATCTCTCTGACCGCTTCGCTTTCAGTTAAACTAAACAAGTCGGAAATTTCATTTTTAGGCAGACAAAATATATCGCCTAAAATACGAAACAGAGATTTTCTGTCGTATAGCTCACCCAACATGCAATCGTAGAGGAAATATTCATATAAAAAAGTTTCGGTTAATACGTCAAACATTTTACTACTCCTTTGCTTTGTTTTTACTATGTATAACCCTGTCTATAAGTCCGTATGACATCGCTTCATCCGCCGTCATTATGTAATCACGGTCGGTGTCCTTTTGAATGGTTTTAATGGGCTTGCCTGTATTTTCAGAAAGGATACGGTTGAGCCTGTCACGAGTTCTCTTGATATGGTCTGCGGCAATGATAATATCGGAAGCCTGTCCGCTTGCACCGCCCAAGGGTTGGTGAATGAGTATCTCGCAATTAGCGGTTGCACTGCGCATACCGTAACTCCCCGCTGAGAGCAAAAACGCACCCATACTTGCGCACATACCGATTCCCACCGTCCTAATCTTTGCTTCTACATAGTTTAAAGTATCGTAGATTGCAAAGCCGTCGGTTACGCTTCCGCCGGGAGAATTTATCTGCAATGTGATAATTCTCTCTTCCTGCGGCACCCCGTCCCGCTTGAACTTATCGTCAAGGTATTGCAATTCACTCATAACCAAATCAGCCATAGGAGTGTCAATCACGCCGTAAATATTTATCGTGTTCCTCTCCAACGCATAATCACGAGAAAACAATTCCTTTTGTTCCATTTTATTCCTCTCCTTACTGTCTTGTGTTTCTACTATTTACAAAGAATCCTTAGTAAAATTAAGTAGTTACCTCGCAAACGTGCAGGATAACTACCCACCAACCGACGAGCTTTTCTTTTCGTGATAATTTTATCATAACAGATATGATGATTGAAAATTACAGTTACTTTGTATAATACGAGCATTTGCTATAAAACTAAAAGAACCTTGTAATAATTACAAGATTTAGCATTTTCCGAATTTAAGGAGTAATAAATATCCACTGGCATAGCCAGTGGTTTTTACTTTTCGGGCATAGCCCTAGTTTACTAGTCCGTGCGCTCAGCGCACATGTGACGACCTGCCAGTCTTTGCGATTATTACTTGCTACCCTTGAAAGGGTCCTCTG
>JBJFAF010000206.1:0-1719 GCA_051887755.1 Candidatus Coproplasma sp. | reverse complement strand
ACGCAGACTACGATTATGACGAGCGGGTTGCCGACGAAACTTATTAAAGAGGACTTGCCGTCCACGACGCCCGTCAAGGTAAAGCCTGCGTTGCAAAAAGCCGAAACGGAGGTAAAGACCGCCTGCCATATACCCTCGCCCCAGCCGTAGACGGGCACGAACGCAAAGGACAGCGCAAACGCACCTACGAATTCAAACGCAAACGTGCCGATTAAAATAATCTTTAAAAGGCTCTTAATTCCGCCCAAATCGACGCTGCCTGCGGACTGCATAGCCATCTTTCGCTGTGAGAGCGTAGCGTGGCGTTTGGAGTAGAGCGTGAACAACGAGACCAAGGTTATAAAGCCCAACCCGCCAACCTGAATTAAAAGCAGGATAACCGCCTGACCGAACCCCGACCAATAGGCGAACGTATCCTGAACGATAAGCCCCGTAACGCACGTCGCACTCGTTGCGGTGAAAAAGGCGTTCATAAAATCGACCTTACCGCTGCGAGTGGCGAAGGGCATCGTCAATAGAGCCGTCCCTAACAAAATCATTATAAGGAAGCTGAGCACGACGAAAGCCGAGGCGGGGAATTTAAATTTTCTAAATTTGCTTTTACCCATAAACTAAAGCGCAGGTCGTTTAAACGGGGGTGAATTTTCTGCCGCCAAACGATATGCACCCACGATATAATTGATAGAATTATAAATCTTTTACAGAAAAAAATCAACCATATTTCACCCCTGCCCCCGTTTTATGGGGCGACTTTTAAGTTTTGAAAAATTTTCACAAAACAATACGTTTAATTGCCTTAAAACAGCTTAGTTTTGTTGACAATTTGCTATAAGGAGTGCTATAATAATGTTAATTTTTGATAAACGTGTTATTTTTTAACAAGAGGCGACAATTATGAAAAAGGAAAGAATTGAAGAAATTGCTGAAATTTTAGACAAACGGGGCAAAATGACACTCGAACAGTTGGAAAAGGAATTCCCCAACGTTTCGCAGATGACCCTCCGCCGCGACTTGTATAAGCTTGAAGAGGACGGCAGGATTATCCGTGTCCGTGGCGGCGCAATGTCCGTCAAGGAAGTACAGAAGGTCTCCGGCGAGGCGTACACCAAAAAGACGACGATTAACACCGACGCAAAAATCGTAATCGCACAGAAGGCGGCTACCCTTATCGACGAGGACAGCTGTATCTTCTTAGACGGCGGCACGACGGCAATGTACCTTTCAAAGGAAATTCCCGACATTAAGTGCAATATTTTCACCAACGGTATCGCCGTTGCAATGGAGCTTGCTCAGAAGAAGAACGTAAACATCACCGTCGTCGGCGGACAGCTTATGAAGGATAACCTTTCAACCTCCTCCCCTGCGGCGAGGGAATACTTTGCGTCGAGCAATTTCGAGCTTGCAATAGTTTCCGCAACGGCGTTCACCCCCGAAAACGGCTTTAGCTGCAACAACCAGTCCGAGAGCGAACTTTTAAAAATGGTCTTCCAAAAGGCAAGGCACGTCTATATGATGCTCGACAGCTCTAAAATCGGTAAGATTAACCCCTACACCTTTGCGCACATCAGCGACATAGACGTACTAATTACCGACGATAAATTCCCCCGCGAATATAAGGCGCTTTTAGAGCAGGAAAACGTCGTAGTTATGTAAAACTTAAAATAGAATAAATATCCACTGGCATAGCCAGTGGTTTTTACTTTTCGGGCATAGCCCTAA
>JBJFAF010000205.1:0-1724 GCA_051887755.1 Candidatus Coproplasma sp. | reverse complement strand
AACGGGTTACTTTGCGTAGCCCGTTTTAATTTTAAAGAGAGGTATATGGCTATTAAAGACTTGTATCAGGTTAACGACGCTATAAGGGACAAAGAGGTAAGGCTTATCGGTGAGGACGGTCAGATGGTTGGCATTATGTCCTCGTCGCAGGCGCTTAAACTTGCTATCGAGGCTGATTTGGACCTCGTTAAAATTTCCCCTACGGCTAACCCGCCCGTATGCAAAATTATGGACTATTCTAAGTTCAAGTACGAGCAGGCTAAAAAGGATAAGGAAAATCGTAAAAACCAAACGGTCATAGAAATTAAGGAAATTCGCCTTTCTATGACCATCGACGTCGGTGATATAGCGGTTAAAACCAAGCAGTGTTTAAAATTCCTCGAGGCGGGAAACAAGGTTAAGGTTTCCATTAGAATGAAGGGAAGGGAGAACGCAAGGGCTTATCAAGGCGTTAAAGTTATGGAGGACTTTTTTGAAGGCTTGGGCGGTAAGGCCGTGCAGGATAAAAAGCCCGCAGCGGAAGGCAGAATGATTACTATGATGCTTTCGCCTGCAAAACAATAAATTAGAAAATATTCATCGGAGGATAAATAAAATGCCTAAACAGAAATCACATAGCGGTTCAAAAAAGCGCTTCTGGTTGACTGCAAGCGGTAAGGTTCAGAGACCTCACGGCGGCAAGAACCACAAGGCTGAAACCAAGAACAGAAAGAGAAAGAGAAATTTGCGTCAGAATACGCTTGTTTCCACCACGCAGGAATCTACCGTAAAGTCAATGATTCCTTACAAGGGTTAATAGGAGGTATTAAGTTATGCGTATTAAGAGATCGGTTAATGCATTAAAGAAACGTAGAAAGATTTTACGCCTTGCAAAAGGTTATTTTGGTTGCAAATCAAAGAACTACAGGATAGCTCGCGAAGCTGTTATGAAGTCCTTGAATTACGCTTATGTAGGCAGAAGGCTTAGAAAGCGTGATATGCGTCAGCTTTGGATTGCCCGTATCAATGCGGCTGCAAGGATTAACGGACTTTCCTATTCCAAGTTCATGCACGGACTTAAGGTTGCAGGAATCAACCTCAACAGAAAGGTTTTGGCTGATTTGGCTGTAAACGACGCCGTTGCTTTTGCCGCTCTTGCAGAAAAGGCTAAGGCAGCAGTTTAATAAAAAGTTATTAAAGGGTAGCGAATTTTTTGCTACCCTATAACCTTTATTTTAACAGTTAAAATTTTGACCGAAAAAATGATTATATCGTCCAAAGACAACGCTTTAATTAAAAAGGTTAGCTCGCTTAGCGATAAAAAGTACCGCAAATTATACGGTCAATTTATCGTTGAAAGCGTTAAAGCCGTAGGCGAGTGCGTAAAAGCAGGTATGGAAGTCGAGGTTATAATCTGTACCCAAAATCTTGCGGGCAGCTATCCTGATGCACAGGTCGTGACCGACGCAGTATTTGAAAAAATATCTACGGAAAAATCGCCTCAAGGCGTGCTTGCCGTGGTCAATACTCCTAAAAATACGATTTGCGCACCTAAAGCCAACAGCCTTTTATTGGATAGATTGCAGGACCCGGGTAACCTCGGCACGATTATTCGTACGGCGAATGCGGCAGGTTATGAAGATATTTATCTTTATAACTGCACCGACGCCTATTCGCCGAAGGCAATTAGGGCGAGTATGGGCGGAGTGTTTAACGTTAATCTTCACGAAGGAAGTTTAGACGAA
>JBJFAF010000204.1:0-1727 GCA_051887755.1 Candidatus Coproplasma sp. | reverse complement strand
AGCACCGTTCTTCGGCGCAGCTTGTTGACTCTGACCGTTCGCCCCGGGCGTTGACCTCGAAGGCGAGCTACTCTCTTTGACTACGTTATTAGACCTTGCGGCAAGGGTGGGCTTTGCGCCCTTACCCCTGCTTGCATTGGTCGTTTTGGGTTGCGTTTTGCGCTTTTCTACGCTCCCGCTCTTTGCGCTTTTCGGCGCGTTTTTCTTTTTTGTATTCCTTGCCATGTCCTATGTATTCCTCCTACTGTTCACCGTTGCCACCGTCCTTACGTCGATTGATTAACCAGGCAATAAGTCTGAACGGTGCCGTTATTATATAGAAGACAGCTAATATCAGATACTTTATAACGTACGCAACGCCCTTAAGTAACGACAGCAGCCCACGCCCGAACGTCGGGAAGATAAAGCCTAATATAGGCAACAAGGCGACTACGACGAAGAGTACGAATATAGCTACTATTGATTCTAAAAGGTCTGCCTTGCCCGTAAAGAGCTTAACTAAGCAGTTCCAAATATAGGTGAAAAAGTTGAAACCGCTGTCCGTTTGGTTGTCGGGGTTTGCTTTATCATTAGTCTGCTTATTGTCGACAGCGCCAAGGTTATAGGTTTTGCCGTCCTGTTCAAACTCAAGGCGTAGTATCGTTTCGTCGTATAACCTTGAATATGTAGTCTTATAGTAATGACCGACTAAAAATTCGCTATAAGGTCCTGTCTTTGAGTATTCCGTTTCAAAGAAGTTTAAGACGAAAGCTTTATCTTTAAGTTCTGCTAAAACGGTTTCGTCGGTAATGTTTTCTTCCTGAATAAATTGTTCTACCGTTCTAATTCGTTTCCAAGAATAATTATTACCCTGAAACCAACCACGTGAAGTAACGGTCGCTTCTTCAACGTCGTTTAGAGTAACCGTCTTTTTACCGTTATCAACGGTTGAAGTAGTGCCAATACCGCCGTCATTTTCAGTTATTGTTTTCCATAAGAACTCAACGTCTGCGTTTTTAACTCTATCAATATCCCTGTCGGTATTAAATGCGATATAGTGAGCGTCGCAGTAATACTCCGTCCAAGGATTAGTGCCTGACCAATAACTGACAAACCCGCAGTATTTAGAAGTGACTTCAACTACTTCCTGTCCTACACAAGTGTAATTAGCTGTTCCATTGTCCGTGTATGCAGTATAAAGCTTTCCAACTTTAAAAGACACCTCGTTAATGGTCTGACCGTCTGCAGGCGGTTCGTCGACGCCGTCTATCCACGCACGGAATATGCTCGAAATGTTATAATACCGCTCGTCATCGGTGGCGACTGTCACGCCGTTGACCAGGTATTTGCAGAACACGCCCGAAGAGTTTAAAAGAGTAAGGCTGTAAATCTTGGTGCCGTCCACGCTCTCCGAGAGTGCCATATTCACCGACGTTGCGACTAAATAATTAGTAAGTTGGCACGGTTGGTAGACATACAAAAACAACTCGCCGTCCGTGCTCTCTGCAATTTGAATTACCTGCAGGCTATAGTCGTCTGCAATCGATTTGTAATCGCCTGCGTTGAAGCTCTTGTCTTTTTCAAGGTCGGTCAATACGTTAGAATAGTTTTGTACAGCGGCAGCGGCATAGGTGGGCAGAAAAGCCTGTCCACCTAACAAAATTAAAATAAAACCTATTAATATGTAAGTTATCCGTTTAATCGTTTTTGCCGCCATATTGCACCTTAAAACTCTATATCGGAAGGAA
>JBJFAF010000203.1:0-1738 GCA_051887755.1 Candidatus Coproplasma sp. | reverse complement strand
TAACTCCACCAACCCCACCCGCTTCCAGCACCCCGTTGCAGGTACCTACAAGAAGTGGTGCGTCGAAAACGGCGTTAAGTACTTCTCGGTTGCTTCAGGCGGCGGTACGGGCAGAACGTTACACCCCGACAATATGGCGGCAGGTCCTTCCAGCTACGGTATGACCGATACGATGGGCAGAATGCATTCTGACGCACAGTTCGCAGGTTCTTCATCCGTTCCTGCTCACGTTGAAATGATGGGCTTAATCGGTATGGGCAACAACCCCATGGTTGGCGCAACCGTTGCAGTTGCCGTTGCAGTCCAGGAAGGCATGAGCAAGTAATATTTGCTGAAATATTTCAAAAGCGACTTCGAAAGAAGTCGCTTAATTTTTTTATATATTTGGTGTTATTTTACATTATTAAACTTGCCGCACCTAACGCCCCTGCCGAGTTGCCAAGCGTAGCTTTGACTACCTCTATATCCGCATAGTCCGTACCGCCGAAAATTTCTTTTTTGACGAGTTCACGCACAGGGGCTATGAGCCTTTCGCCTTGATTGCACACGCCGCCGCCGAGCATAATGATTTGCGGACGGAAGATGTTTGCAATGCTCGTAAGTCCGCACGCAAGGTAGCGTATATATTCCTCCACGACTTTTTTTGCGGCGGGGTCAGAATCCATATACTCGAACGCAGTCTTGCCCGTAACCGTTTCGGGAGTATAGCTCTTCCACATTGCGCTGTTTTTATCCTCTTCCATCGCCTGCACGGTCGACTTAATCAACGCAGTTGCGGAGGCGTACGCCTCGAAACAGCCTTTGCGCCCGCAGGTACAAGCTCTTCCGCCCTCGACGATTACCATATGCCCAAGCTCCGCTCCCGCTGACTTATAGCCTTCGAAAAGCTTGCCGCCTATTATAACGCCGCCGCCCACGCCCGTGCCGAGCGTTATAAATACGGCGTTATCGTAAGCCTTGCCCGCCCCGAATTTTGCTTCGCCGAGCGCCGCCGCATTTGCATCGTTAGTAATTTTTACGGGCAGATTAACCGCCTTTTGCACTTCGGCAACGAGTGGAAAGTTTTTAAGCGAAAGATTGCCCGCAAACACTACCGTGCCGTTTTTACTGTCGATTACGCCGGGGCAGCCTATTCCCACGCCTGCACATTCAATTGCGCCGTGACCGCTCTTTGCGATAAGTGCATTGACGAGCTCACATACGTTTTCGGCAAGCGACTTGCCGCCGTCCTTTTCGCCCGTAGGGGCGGTATCCTCGCAGATAATTTTGCCGTCGCCGTCAACCTCCACGCCTTTTAATGACATACCGCCTATATCTATGCCGATATAAAACTTGTTATTTAACTCATTCATACGTTTAAATTTTAGTATTAAACGCAGGATATGTCAAGCTAAATGCCGAATTTGCCACTTACGCTTTACTTTTTGCGTCAAAAGTGATATAAATTATATATGCTTTACCTTTATATTTTAATCGGTTTAATAGTCGTTATGGGGCTTGCGGCGTTTGGCGCATACGGCGTTGATAAAAGCAAGGCAAAAAGACATAACTGGCGAATACCTGAGGCAACGCTTTTAGCGCTTTCGGCATTAGGCGGCTGTTTCGGCGGAATTTTGGCAATGCTCCTATTTCGTCACAAGACCAAACATTGGTACTTTTGGGCGGTCAATATTATTGCCTGCATAGTATACGCTGCCTTTCTTGTTTTTATCTTGTTTAAATTTGTCTTTTAAAATCA
>JBJFAF010000202.1:0-1749 GCA_051887755.1 Candidatus Coproplasma sp. | reverse complement strand
GACAAGACGGTCAAGGCTTCGGTTGCTCAGATTAAGGCGATAGAAATCATCTCCCAGACAATGGGCTTGCAGAGCTTAGACGCCAATCTCTTTGAAGTTGCGGAGGCAAGGCTTGCCGACCCCGAAGCCTCCTTGCAGGAGCTTGCCGATAGGTTAGGAATATCCAAGAGCTGTTTAAACCACAGAATTCGCAAGATTATGGCTATTTCTTCACAGTTAATTTAATTTTACATAGGATTTAAGATGGCAACTGAATTTGTTCATTTACATTTACATACAGAATATTCGCTCTTAGACGGTGCCTGCAAAATCGATAACCTTATCGATTATTGCAAAAACAACGATATTGATACCGTATGTATGACCGACCACGGCAATATGTACGGCACTTTGCATTTTGCCGAAAAGGCGGCGGCGGCAGGAATTAAATATATAATCGGCTGTGAATTTTATATGACGAAAGATATGAAAGTTCACGAGGGAAACACAGCCGAACACCTTATTTTGCTTGCTAAAAACAAGGCGGGATATAAAAACCTCGTTCAGCTCGATTCTATGGCTTTCGTAGACGGTTTCCACTATAAACCGAAGATTGATTATAAGGTTTTAAGGGAGCACAACGAGGGCGTTATATGTCTTTCTGCGTGCATTGCGGGCGGTATTCCTAAAAGACTGCTTGCGGGCGATTACGACGGCGCTCGTGCAATGGCGCTTGATTTAAAAGAGATTTTCGGCGATGATTTCTATATTGAAATTCAAGACCACGGCATAGAGGAAGAGAGAAGGGTTTTGCCCCTTTTGGTTAAGCTTGCAAATGAAATCGGCGTAGAGCTCGTAGCAACTAACGACGTGCATTACCTTAAAAAAGAAGACGCAGAAATGCAGGACGTACTGCTCTGTATTCAGACGAAAAAGACGCTCGACGACCCTAAGAGGTTAAAATTCAGTTCACAGGAATTTTATTTTAAAACCGCCGACGAGATGAAGGCGTTGTTTCCCAACCTGCCTCAGGCTATAAGTAATACTAAAGTTATTGCCGATAAGGTCACCGAGCCTGCATTCAACCTCGACAAAAAAGGTTATCCTATAAGGGATATGTCGTTAATTCCCGGCTACGAACCGCCCGACGGTTCAACTCCTGAAGAGTATTTACGAAAGCTTACGGACGAGGGGCTTGTAAGGCGTTACGGCACGGTTACGCCCGTGCAGAGAGAAAGGGCTGATTACGAGCTTAACACCATATGCCGTATGGGTTACGCCGAATATTATTTAATCGTTTGGGACTTTATCAATTGGTCGAAAGAACACGATATCCCCGTCGGACCCGGCAGGGGGTCGGGCGTAAGCTCTATCGTTGCCTATTCAATAGGTATAACCGACGTAGAACCCTTGCAGTACGATTTGCTGTTTGAAAGGTTTTTAAACCCCGACCGAGTTTCAATGCCCGACTTCGATATCGACTTCTGCACGGATAACCGCTACAGGACGATAGAGTATGTAAGGGAGAAATATCACCCCGAAAACGTCTGCCAGATAGTAACTTTCGGTACGATGGCGGCTAAGAACGCAATTAAAGACGTCGGGCGAGTTATGCGAGTTCCCTATTCGGAAACCGACCGCCTGACTAAAATAATGGACGGTAAAACTTCTATAGGTGACCTGCTCGGCAGGAGGTTGCAGTCGACCGAAAAGAAGATGAATGAGGAGACCGACCCCGATAAGAAAAAATCTTTAGAAGATAAACTAAAC
>JBJFAF010000201.1:0-7156 GCA_051887755.1 Candidatus Coproplasma sp. | reverse complement strand
TTGCTCTCCGCAGGTACGGTAGCAGGTACGGTAACGGTAGTTGCAACCTCTACGGTAGACACCAATCAGAAAGGCGAACTCACCATCACGGTAGAGGCGGCAAGCACGCCCGAACCCGATACCTACACCATAACTTGGGAAGATGAGGACGGTACCGAGCTTGAAAAGGATACTAACGTCGCTAAGGGCGCAATTCCTTCCTACGACGGCGCAACTCCTACTAAGGATATGACCGTAGACAAGACGTACACCTTTGCAGGTTGGACGGACGGCGTTAATACATACGACTTGAATGACGCACTCCCCGCAGTAACGGGCGACGTAACCTACACCGCAGTTTATTCCGAGGCGGCAAGGAAATATACCGTAACTTGGAAGAACTACGACGGCACGGTTTTATATACGGCTGAATTAGAATACGGCGCAACGCCCGAATACGTCGGCGAAACTCCCACCAAGGCGGAAGACGCACAGTATACATACGAGTTCAACGGTTGGGATATGGTAGGCGGCACGGTAACGGGCGAGATGACCTACACGGCTGAGTTTATCGGTACGATTAGGACTTACACCGTAACCTGGCAGAACGAGGACGGGACGGAGCTTGAAACGGACACCGAAGTCGAATACGGCACTAAGCCTTCCTACGACGGTGCGGAGCCCACTAAGGCGGCAGACGCAGAATATAGCTACAGGTTTGACGGTTGGACGGACGGCACTAATACTTACGCAAACGTTGCGGATATTCCCGCAATTTCGGGCAACGCAACCTATACCGCAGTATTTACGGCAGTACCCGTAGACGAGTTCAGCGTATCTTTCAACGTACAGAATCACGGTACAACTCCTCAGAGCGTAACCACCTCTAACAAGCAGATACCCGCACCCACCGCACCTACGGCAGAAGGCTACACCTTCGGCGGCTGGTACGAGACGGCTGCTTGCGACGGCGAGGCAATCGACTTTGAAACTAAGGTATTCACCGCCGACACCACCTTATACGCTAAGTGGACGGTTATCGAATACACCGTAACCTTTATGAACGGTGAAGAAGTCGTAGGAACGAGAACGTACACGATAGAAAACAAAGTTTTTACCGCACCCGACGTCCCTGAAAAGACGGGTTACAACGGTGTGTGGGTGTCGACTGACGACCTTGACGAGCTTGGCGACAAGACCTTTAATGCAGTTTATACGGCAATCGAGTACAATATAACCTACGAACTCGACGGCGGCATCAACGCTGAGAGAAACATTGACAGCTACACGATAACAACCAACTTTACTTTTGGGAATCCTACAAAGGACGGCTACAGGTTCGATGGTTGGTACAATGGCGACACCTTAATTCAAAGCATTGCACAGGGCATGACGGGCGATATTACTCTCACCGCACATTGGGTACAGCAGTTCACCTTAACTATAAAGGATAAGAGTGGTGCAACGCTCGGCGGAGAAACCTTAGACAAGGATTCCAACATTAATTTAGACGTAATTAAAACTTATATCAGCGTGCCTACGGGTTACGAAGTATGGAAGGCTTATACGGCATTTACAACCGACCCCGACACCGAAAACGTTGAATACGTCGAAGGCGCATTAACTGAGGACACCGAAGTAGTATTAACATTCGTCTTGACCGAAGATGGCTATAAAAAGGCTTTCGACGATACCTTGGCGCTTACAAATGTGACCGTAGCAATGGTTGGCGAAACGCCTACGACGGTTTTTGCGGCAGACGGAACTAATATTATCAACGCTATCGGCGGTGATATCGGATATCGTGCATACTCCGAGGGCTACTACTATAATTATATATCAATCAAAGAAAATTGGTATAAGCAAAAGGTTAGCCCTATCTCTGAAGGCGATGATTACGACGCTTATGTTTACGGCGTAATGAATAACTATATTCTTGGGGATTTCAGGGATAAGTATTCCTTAGGCACGTACGACGATAAGAACGATATTTATATTATCACCAATCAACCTTCAGAAGAGCAAACGATTGTGTATACTTTAACGATAGCCGACGGAAAGGTTACGAAAGTAGGTATGAGCGTTACGAATACTTCCGGTACCTATGGCGGCACGTACACCATAACCGCAGGCGGTGCAGAAGTTACGTTGCCCGAGGCGGAAGAATACACCAAGTTTGCCGAGCTTGCGCAAAGTTCAAACAATATCATTGCCGAAAACTTCAACAGCGTTTCCGAAATGACGGCGTTTGGCGGAACTTACGGCAACAAGGGCGTTTACGTTAAAGATAGCAACTATACTATCGCTGACGGCGTTCTCGACGTTGGTAATACGACTGCTAATACCAGTGCTATTGTTGACTTCGGTATAGTTGACGGCATTGTAGAAGGCTATTTCGAGTTCAAGTTCCTTGGCACTCTTCCTAGTAGCGGAAACGGCAACTCAATCAACTTCTATAACGGCTCTGCCAAAGTGTTGACCATTATGGGTCACGCCAGTGGTGCGGTTTACACCATTGAAGGTATTCCCGATGCAGAAGCTCAGCCTACGACTACGATAAAGTGCGATAACACAACGCTTAATACCGTATACTTCAAGTTCGACCTTGCAAATAAAACCGTAAGTTTGGTACTCAACGGCGAAGAAGTTTGCACGGATTTGGCTTGCAGTATCGGCGCTATAAGCGGCTTTGAAATTATCACGTCTAATAGCGGTAAGAGGCATTGCGTTTTGGATAACGTTGCAGTAAACGCAACCATTACATATGGGGTACAGGATTATCAGAATATGCTTTGCGGCGATTTACAGTCGTTGAAAGATATTATGGATTCAACTCATACTATGAACGCAGATGCGGTAGCCGCCGCATACAGTGCGGGTGACGAGGCAATTAGGGCAACTGCCGATTGCGTTTCGGCTAAAAAGGCGTACGACAATGCTGTCAAAGCCTTAAACGCTATCGCTGACGACTATCAGCAGACTGCAATCAACTATATTGAAACGCAGTATCCTGCGGCAAACTACACGCAGAATAAAACGGCTTACGACGCTCAGATTGCATTAATTAAGGCTGAGAGCGACCCTGCTAAGTTGACATTGCCTTCGGCTGACCCTGAAACGCCTGCAGGCGAAACGCTTGCCACAGTGCTCACCGCAATTGCGGCAATCGATAACGACGAAACTTGCTATAACGCTTATGCGGCAGAACAGATTGATGCGCTTAAGGCAAACTACTCTGCAAGCGATTACAAGATTAACGAATCGTATTATAAGGCTATCGTAGACGCACTCTCCGCACCTGCGTACGAAACTTCTTATACGGCGTCCGTAGAGGCGTTGGCAACCTATTTAACGGAACAAGAAAACGCATTAAAGGCAATTGAAACCGACGCAACCGTTATCGGTGAGGCAATCAATGCGGGTGTTACAGCCGAACTTAAAGACTATAAGTCTGCTGAAATTGCCGCACTTGAAGATGAAGGTACTAAGACGTACTTAACGGATAAGAAAGCTGAAATAATCGCCGCTATTACCGTCGAATCGATAATGGCAGACGAAAATTACGCTACTAACTACAACACGCTTATCATTACGGCAATTACGAACGCAAAGACCGCAATCGACAGCGAGTATTCTTCCGCAACAAAGACTTTGTCAGACGCTATTGCAGAGGCACAAACTGCGTACGCTAACTACGTTGCCGCAGAAATTGAAGTGGTTGCAGGTAACGACTCTGCCTTTGCGGCTACCTTAACTGCTGACGATACAAAGCCCACGGCAGACTTTAGCTCGTGCGAAACTTCTGCGCAGGTACTTACTGCGTTGGACGATGCTAAGGCTGATTTCGATACTTGGCTTAGCGCACAGTTGGCGGCTAAGAAGTATACTATAACCGTACACTACGGTGAAAGGTCTACGACTGTAGAAGTTGCGTACGGCGCACAGCTCACCGAAGTGGCTGACCCCACTGACGACGACGGTACGCCCGTTTATATGCTTGCCGACGATAAGATTTACTCTAACGCCGAATGTACAACTGAATATACTTCTCCCGAAGTATACGCAAACGGCGACGTATACTTAAAGGTTGTCGAAGCAGTTGTAATGCCTGAAGTTACGAATACGTTTAATTATAGTGAACTTGGAACATTTGGTTTAGCTGCTAAGGATTTGTTAACTCAAGTGCATTTTAATACTGCATCAAATTCATTTATTACCATAGGCAGCAATGTGGCATATCGTCCTGACCAGAAAAACTGTATTCAGGTTTTGAAAAACACTGTAGCATTTAGTGTTGAGTTTACTGCGTCCGGTACTCTTGTACTTGGTGTTCGCGGTACTGCTAAAGACCAAGCGACGGAATTCTATCTTGAAGATAAAAACAACGTTAAAGTAGAAGCAACGTACACTTGCACAGATTGCACTGCGAATGATAAAGTTTATAATATGTATTCAAGCGATTTTGAAACATTTACATTTAATGTGCCTAAGGCAGGTACATACTCGTTTGTAATTAGTTCGAATGCTGCATATGACTGTCGTATTAATTCTATAGTTCAAACAATCAACCCCTACAAGGTTGCAAAGGTTGAGGCTACAAAAGTCGAAATCGGCGGCTCAAATAAAATCGTCGTCGGCGAAGGTAAGGATATAACCCTTACGGCAACCATTACTCCCGATAACGCAACCTATAAGGACGTAACTTGGGCAATTAGCTCTATTGTTCACGACGGAACGACTTTAACCGCTGCCGAAGAAATTGCGGCTATTGCTACAATCGCAGACGGCGTGCTTACCCTTACGTCTAACGCAGCTATAGGCGACCAAATCGTAATAACCGCTACCGCTGTGAAAGACGATATAACTTCGGCTGCCTATACCGTAACCGTTATAGCTCAGCCCGTAGAAACTGTAGTGGTAGGTGTTGACGGCGGCGGCGACGCTCAAGTTGAAACAGGTACCACCTTAAAGCTTGTAGCTACGGTTGGTCCCGAAGACGCTGTTTTTGAAGCGATAGTATGGGCTATCGACGGTGAAATATCGGGTGTATCTATCAGCGAGGACGGCGTATTAACGGTAGCTGAAGGTGTTAAGGCGAATACCGAAATAACCGTAACGGCAACCGCAGGCGGCGTTACGGGAACCATCGTAATTACGGCGGTTGCACCTGTTGCAGTAACCGAAATAACGATTACAGATGAAGACGGTAAAAGCGTATCTGAGATAGAGCTTAACGTTGGCGACACTAAACAGCTTAAGGTTGAATTAGCTCCTAGCGGCGCAACTAATAAGAGCGTTACTTGGTCGATTGAAGAAGAAGATAAGAAATACTTAACAGTTAGTGCAGACGGTTTATTGACTGCGGTATCGCCTACGGAGGATGAGGTTTCAGTTACCGTAACGGCAACCGCAGCAAGCGGCGTAAATAAAACCGTAAGCGTAACGGTTAAAAAGGTTGCAGTTGAAAGCGTAACTATAACGGGTGCAGACGTTGTTGTAGTCGGAAAGACAATAACTCTTACGGCAACCGTTACTCCCGACAACGCAACCAACAAGACGGTAACTTGGGCTGTTACAGACGGCACGGGCTCCGCAACTATCGACGAGAATACGGGCGTACTTACAGGCGTTTCAGTGGGTACCGTTACCGTAACGGCAACCGTGGACGGCGTAACTTCCGAATCTTACGGCGTAACAGTTAATGCGGCGCCTACCGTTGAAAGCGTAACGGTAACGGCGGCAGATGATGCAACTTCAGTTACTTCGGGCGGCACTCTTCAGCTTTTCGCAACTGTAAATGGTGATAACGAACCTTCACAGGAAGTCACTTGGAGCATTAAGGAAGGTGATACAACAGGTTCAAGCGTATCCGAAAGCGGCTTACTTACCGCAGGTACGGTAGCAGGTGACGTTACCATAGTTGCAACTTCTAAAGAAGACGATGAGAAATATGGTGAAATTACGATAGAAGTAAATATCGCTATTTCAAAATTATATCCTGGCAGTATTGCAAGAACTAGTAACGCCGTATTGGATTTGAGTGATGAAAATAATAATTTGATTACTGTTTCTTCAACATTAAAGTTTGCCGCTAATTCATCTGGTAAGAATGGAGAAACTGCGAATATTAACGTTTCAAATAATAAATCTTTAACAGATGACGATGGCAATCAGTTTAAGACTGTAGGTGTTACAAGCGATAGTTGTAAATCTGCTACAGCAACAGTGCTTACGATTAAGGCACAACAAAAAGATGTTAAAGTTACACTGTATTTGAATGGCTGCGATAGTAAATATACTGCTGCTAAAGAAGCAATTATTACTCATAGTTTAAGTGATACTTATAACCTAACAGTTGGTACGGATTTAGATAAAGTATATAAGTTAGAAGTAACTATCCCTGCAGAAAACAGTTGTACTATTAGTATGGATACTACTAATTCGGGTGTTACGGGTTATTTAGCAGTATTTGCAATTTATGCACAAACTGTATAATGAAAACATAATTTATATGTATTTAACAATCGTATAAAGTATTGTAATTCAAAAGCCAAAAGGAATTAAATAAGGTATAATTACTTTTACCGCCGTGCGGCGTCTGCCGCACGGCGGTTTCCTTATTTTTTGTCCTAACTAAAACCAACACCAACTGCGTCATTGCGAGTGGGCGTCCGCAACCCGTCCTTGCGCCCGCCCTCGGCAGGGTCAAGTAAAAGGCGTGTTAAAACTTAACAAATTCGGTTAAAAATTTTCAGCTATTCGTTTGACAGTTGCTTTTTATAGTGTTACAATACAATTACGAAAATTTTTTAAAATCGGAGTATACTTCGATTACATAAGGGAGGAAAAATGAATAAAAAACTCACTAAACTGTTATCCGTTTTCGTAATAGCAGGCGCAATCGGCACGGGCGCTGCCGTGGGTTTGACGGGCTGTAAAAAAGCTCACGAACACACAGCGGCAACCGAGTGGCAGAGCGACGCAAACGGTCACTGGCACGACTGCACTGCCGACGACGGAGCTAAGCTTGATGCGGGCGAACACGTCTACGACAACGAGCAAGACGCAACCTGTAACGTCTGCGGTTACGAAAGACAGGTTACGCCTCCTGCCGCAACTGTCACGAGCGTAACGGTAGAAGGGCTCAACGGTGCAACGACCGTTGCAAACGGCGGTA
>JBJFAF010000200.1:0-7202 GCA_051887755.1 Candidatus Coproplasma sp. | reverse complement strand
GAGTCGCGGTCTCCAAAACCGTCGGTTGCGTGTTCGAATCGCGTCTCCCCTGCCATTAGCCTGAACTTTTTAGTTCGGGCTTTTTTTCTGCTCTGGATTCAAACACGCAACTGCGTTGCGAGTGACGCGATTGCGCCTGAAGGCGAACAATCGCTATTCCGTCGCTTAAGCTCCTTACGAATTGCATCTCCCCTGCCAAAAAACTGTGTAAGGCAAACCGCCTTATGCAGTTTTTTATTTTGTGGGAGAGAAGATTCGAACACAAAAATTAGGGCTCCCATAAAATATTTCTTAAAGATTTTATGGGAAAACCCTGCACGCAAAGCCTTGCGCACAGGGTTTAATATTACGTTAATTAAACCTTAACTTCACCCTTAAGACCTAAATCGCTGCTGTTTGCATCGAGTATAGGCTGAATTTCGTTAGCGATAAATTCAACCGTCTGCGAAGGCGCTCTGCCTATAAACTTCTTGGCGTCGAGTATTTCGTCGAGTTTAGAATGTACGGGCGCAAACATCTCGTCAGCCTTAATAAGCTCTATAAGGTTGTTGTCCTTGCCCTCTTCCTTTACGTTCTTGCCAGCCTGCATAGAGAGCACCCTTATCCTCTCGTGCAATTCCTGCCTGTTGCCGCCTGCCTTTACACACTCCATCATAATATTTTCGGTCGCCATAAAGGGAAGTTCTGCGGCGATGTGCTTTGCGATAACCTTTTCGTACACTACGAGGTTTTCGCTGACGTTCATATAGATGTTAAGAATACCGTCAAGCGCAAGGAACGCCTGAGCAAGCACTATTCTGCGGTTTGCGGAGTCGTCCAAAGTCCTTTCAAACCACTGCGTTGATGCGGTAATCGCAGTATTCATAGGCAACGATACTACGAACCTTGCCAAAGAGCCCATTCTCTCACAGCGCATAGGATTGCGCTTATAAGCCATTGCCGAAGAGCCGATTTGCGACTTTTCGAATGGCTCTTCAATCTCTTTCATATTCTGTAAAATACGGATATCGTTGGAGAATTTGTACGCACTCTGCGCAATCTGCGAAAGCACGCAAAGCACGTTATAGTCGAACTTTCTCGGGTAGGTCTGCCCCGTCACGCCGTAGACCTTGTCGTAGCCGAGTTTTGCAACTACCCGTTTTTCAAGCTCTTTAACCTTTTCCTCGTCGCCGTTGAAAAGCTCCATAAAGCTTGCTTGAGTACCCGTCGTACCCTTAACGCCACGAAGCTTAAAGCTATTTTCAAGATTTACAAGGTTGTTATAGTCCATCTCTAAATCCTGAAGCCAAAGCGTTGCTCTCTTACCGACGGTAGTGAGCTGTGCAGGCTGAAGATGGGTAAAACCGAGTGTAGGAACGTCCTTATATTTTAAAGCAAAGTTCTTGAGCTTTTCCATTACATTGACGAGCTTTTTCTTGATAATCGCCAAAGCGTCGCACATCATTATAAGCTCTGAATTACAGTCGACGAAACAGCTCGTTGCGCCTAAGTGGATTATGGGCATTGCACTTTTAGCCTGTGCGCCGTACGCCTTAACGTGCGCCATTACGTCGTGGCGGACTTCCCTTTCGTACTGCTCTGCAAGCTCGAAATTAATATCGTCCTTATACTTTTTAAGCTCATCAACCTGCTCGGGGGTAATATTAAGCCCCATCTCCATTTCGGATTCGGCAAGAGCTATCCATAGCTTTCTCCAGAGCTTAAAACGCTTTTCATCGGAAAAAGCTTGAGCCATCTCTTTGCTTGCGTATCTTGTAATTAAGGGATTTTGATAAATTGAATTGTCAACCATATTTTTCTCCGTATTTTTTATATCGCTATGTAAATATTATTTTTCTTCTTTACTTAGATTTTCATCAGGTTTTTCTTCGGCGAGTTCTTGTTCTGCGATTCGTTTATCGCCCTTGCTGAATACCATAAGCAACAGACAAATGAGCAAAGAAATCAAACCGATACCCGCCATAATTCCGCCCGCAATCAATGCAAAAAGCGTAACTATAGTAACCACGGCGTTGCCCGTAACGGTAGCCCGAACGATAAGAGCCGCACCTAAACATAATAAACCCGCTACTATAACGCCTAAAAATATAAATAGAAAAGTCTTATGCTTATTCACTTACTTCACCTTCTCAGGCTGAGGATATTCAACGCCAAAGGTCTCAACCGAAATAGACTTGATAACTTGGTCGGTCTTGGGTTTATCGTTGTAATTCGTGGTTACGCAAGCGATTTCGTCAACAACCTCGATACCGCTTATAACCTTACCGAACGCCGCATACTGACCGTCGAGGTAAGATGCGTTATCGTGCATAATAAAGAACTGCGAACCTGCACTGTTGGGATTCATAGCCCTTGCCATAGAGATTACGCCCCTTGCGTGTTTAATATCGTTTTGCTTAAATCCGTTTAAAGCAAACTCGCCTTTTATGCAGTAGCCGGGTCCGCCCGTACCTACGCCCGCAGGGTCGCCGCCCTGAATCATAAAGCCCTTTATAACACGATGAAAGATAAGCCCATTATAAAAGCCGCTATTTGCGAGAGAAATAAAATTATTAACGGTGTTTGGAGCTTTTTCGGGGTACAACTCTACCTTAATCTCCTTTCCGTTTTCCATTACCAAAGTTGCAACGGGATTTGACATCTTTTTCCACTCCTTATATTAAAATAGGTTATTATTCTTCGGTATACTTTTCTAATCTTACGCCCGCCTCTTCAAACAGCGTTAAAGAAAAGTCGTCGGGATAGCCCTCTTTATAAACTACCCTTTCGATACCCGAATTTATTATTATTTTTGCACAGATTACGCAGGGCTGATGGGTACAGTAAAGCGTACATCCTTCCACGCTGCAACCGACCCTTGCCGCCTGTATTATCGCATTTTGTTCAGCATGAACGGCGTAGCAGATTTCGTGGCGTGTGCCGCTCTCTATGCCGAGCTTTTTTCTTAAGCACTCGCCCTTTTCCATACAACTTTTAATGCCCTGAGGCGCACCGTTATAGCCCGTTGCAATAACTCGTTTATTTTTAACGATTATTGCTCCGACGTGCCTGTTTTGCTGATAACAGCTCGACCAGTCGCCTATACGGACAGCCATATCCATAAACCGCTTATCCCATTTATCCATAGCCATTTCCGCCGTTAATTACAGTTATTAGAATAATTTTAACATAACTTTATCCAAAATGCAATTTTTTGCCATAAGCTGTTTTATTTTATTTTTACCCGTTTATAAAATATCTGTAATAAAAATGAACGGAGGATTTTATAAATGATTAAACCTTTATTCGACAAGGTTGTAGTTGAGCCCGTTAAGGCTGAAGAAAAGTCAAAGGGCGGCATTATTCTTACCGCCGCATCACAGGAAAAACCCGCTACTTGCACCGTAGTCGCAGTCGGTCCCGGCGGTCTTGTAGACGGCAAAGAAGTGACCATGCAGGTCAAGGTCGGCGACAAAGTACTTCTCTCCAAGTACAGCGGAACGGAAGTTAAGGTAGACGGCAAGGAATACACGATTATCCGCCAAGGCGATATTTTGGCAATCGTAGAATAATTTTATCGTAAATAATAAGGAGTTATAAATATTATGGCTAAACAGATTAAATACGGCGACGACGCCAGAAAAGCTTTATACAACGGCGTAAACGTTATTGCAGATACCGTTAAAATTACTTTAGGACCTAAGGGCAGGAACGTAGTTCTCGATAAGAAATACGGCGCACCCCTTATCACTAACGACGGCGTTACAATAGCAAAGGAAATCGAACTTGAAGACCCGTTTGAAAATATGGGCGCTCAGCTTGTTAAGGAAGTTTCAACAAAGACCAACGACGTAGCAGGCGACGGTACTACCACTGCTATGGTACTTGCTCAGGCAATTATAAAAGAAGGGCTTAAAAACCTTGCCGCAGGCGCCAACCCTATGGTACTTAAAAAGGGTATCGCAACCGCAGTCGACTGCGTTGTAAACAAGGTTAAGTCCATCTCCAAGCCCATCGAAAGCAAGCTTGCAATTTCTCAGGTTGCATCTATTTCAGCAGGCGACGAAAAGGTCGGCGAACTCATTGCAAATGCAATGGAAATCGTTGGTAAAGACGGCGTTATCACCGTTGAAGAGGGCAAGTCGATGACTACCGAGCTTACAACCGTTGAAGGTATGCAGTTCGACAGGGGCTACTCCTCCGCTTATATGGTAACCAACACCGAGAAAATGGAGGCAGTTTTAGATAATCCCTACATTCTCATCACCGACAAAAAGATTTCTTCCTTGCAGGAAATTTTACCCATTATCGAGCCTATCGCTCAGCAGGGCGCAAGGCTTTTGATTATTGCTGAAGACGTTGAAGGCGACGCTCTTGCCGCACTTATCGTCAACAAGCTTAAGGGCGTTTTGAACTGCGTAGCAGTTAAGGCACCCGGCTTTGGCGACAGAAGAAAGGCTATGCTTGAAGATATCGCAATTTTGACGGGCGGCACCGTTATCTCTTCCGACCTTGGCTATGAATTCAAGGACGTAACCGTTGATATGCTCGGCAGAGCCGCACAGGTTAAGGTTGACAAGGACAACACCACCATAATCGACGGCGCAGGTGCGGCAGAGGACATCAAGGCGAGGGTTGCCTCCATTAAGGCGCAGATTGGCGAGACGACTTCCGACTACGATAAGGAAAAGCTTCAGGAAAGACTTGCAAAGCTTGCAGGCGGCGTTGCAGTAATCAACGTAGGGGCGGCTACCGAAGTTGAAATGAAGGAAAAGAAACTCCGTATAGAGGACGCACTCTCCGCAACGAGAGCGGCTGTTGAAGAAGGCATTGTGCCCGGCGGCGGCGTAGCTTTGCTTGCTGCGTCCGCAGAGCTTGAAAAGCTCGTAAAGACGCTTAGCGGCGACGAAAAGACGGGCGCTGAAATCATCTTAAAGGCTATTGAAGCTCCTATCCGTCAAATCGCTGAAAACGCAGGCGTAGACGGCTCGGTAGTTGTCAACACCATTAAGAATTCAAAGTGTGCCAACTACGGCTACGACGCTCTTAAAAACGTATATACCGATATGGTTGAAAGCGGTATAATCGACCCCACTAAGGTCTCCCGTTCCGTACTTCAGAATGCAGCGTCGGTTGCGGCAACCCTGCTTACTACTGAAAGCATCGTTACCGATATTCCCGCTCCCGCCGCTCCCGCTATGCCCGCTAACCCCGACATGGGCGGTATGTATTAATTAACCGATAATTAAATAATAAAAGTTTTAAAATCACCTTGAGCGATTACGCCCAAGGTGATTTTTTGTAAAAACTATGTAAATCTTTTTGTATTAATTCGCAAGGTTATTTAACTTCACAAATCATCTGCAGGTCAAAAGTTTCTTTATCGGCAATTTCTCTAATGGGATTATTCGTAAGCTCTGCCCCCATTGCCTTATAGAAAGCAATCGTCTCTTCCGACGAACAAGCAGAAATATAAAGAGCTTTAGCACCTGCCTTAATTGCCGTATCTCTACCGAGATTAAAAAGCGTTCTGCCTATACCTTTGCCGCGATACTCGTAAGATACGTGCATAAAATCTATTACCATATACTCATTTATAAGTTGTTTTTTAAGCCCTATAAAACCGACGACGGTATCGCCGTCTAAGGCAACATACGCAACGTATTCATTACTTTTAAGAGCAGACGCAACCGACCGTTTCTTTTCAAGATTCCAATCTTCAACGTAGGGCATATCAATAAGGACGTATTCGTCGCCCATTCTGCGGTATACCTTTTTTACTTCTTGCCTTCTTAAGTATGAATCCAACAAGCACTCGTTAAAATTCTCTTTTGACAGTAATTCGATTTTTATCAATTATTATCCCCAATAATATAGCAGCAAAGAAAACCCACCGACTGAGTCGGTGGGAATAAATTAAAATTAATAGTTATCCTTTCTAACTTCGAAGAAGCTCTTAGGATGAGCGCAGACGGGGCACATTTCAGGTGCCTTAGTGCTGATTACGACATGACCGCAGTTGCGGCATTCCCACATTGTTACGCCTGCCTTTTCAAATACCTGCATAGTCTCTACATTCTTGAGCAACGCACGATAACGCTCTTCGTGCTGTTTTTCAATTGCGCCTACTGCACGGAACTGCCAAGCAAGACCTTTAAAGCCCTCCTCTTCAGCCTCCTGAGCCATTCTTTCGTACATATCCGTCCACTCGTAATTTTCACCCTCAGCGGCGGCGGCAAGATTTTCAGCCGTATCGCCGAGCTGGTTCAGGTGTTTAAACCAGAGCTTTGCGTGTTCCTTTTCATTTTCAGCGGTCTTTAAAAAGAGTTCGGCAATTTGCTCGTAACCTGCTTTTTTAGCTACCGACGCAAAATAAGTATATTTGTTTCTCGCCTGGCTTTCGCCCGCAAACGCCTCCCACAAGTTCTTTTCAGTCTTAGTACCTGCGTAAGGATTTTTCTTTTCCATAATTTTTTCTCCTACATAAATTTTCGGTGACGAACGCCACCGAAATTAATTTTACACCAAAACTTTAAAATGTCAATATTCAATCATAAAATTGCTTAAATTTTATCGAGTATCCTTGACAAGGCGTATTTGCCGTGTTCATAGGTTAAACCGCCCTGAAAATAGGCGAGATAAGGTTCTTTGACGGGTCCGTCAGCCGAAAGCTCTATAGATGAACCCGAAACGAAGGTGCCTGCCGCCATAATGATTTTATCATCGTATCCAGGCATATCCCAAGGCTCGCAAGTGACGTAACTGTCTACGGGGGACGCAAACTGCACCTCCCTTATAAAGTTAACCATTTTGTTTTTGTCGCCAAACTCTATGCAACGGGTTATATCGTGCGGAACCTTGTCAATCGACGGGTAGTTTTTATAGCCGAGCTCGGTCATCGCCATACCGATTAAAAGCGAAACCTTTACGGCTTGCCCCACTGTGTGCGGAGCCATAAAAAGCCCCTGATAGAAATACCTGTAACCCTGTTCGTAAGAGCCGACTTCCAAACCTATTGACGGAGCGGTAAACCTTCTGCCTATAGCTTGAATATATTTATCCTTGCCGACGATATAACCGCCCGTAGGCGCAATGCCGCCGCCGGCGTTTTTGATAAGTGAACCTACGCAAATATCGGCACCGACGTCGGTCGGCTCTATCTTTTCCACGAATTCGCCATAGCAATTATCTACGAAAATACACCCGTTAAAGCCGTTTTTTCT
>JBJFAF010000199.1:0-7226 GCA_051887755.1 Candidatus Coproplasma sp. | reverse complement strand
TCGCCCTCGAGTATGCGGAGACACTCCTTTTCAGCCTCGTCGTTTCTATCGGCAATAATGTTGCACATTGCGATATAGTTACGGGCGGTAAAATACTTGTCGTTGCCCTCGCCTACCTTTTCAAACTCCTCTATCGCACCGTCGAAGTCGTTAGCTCGCATTAAATCAATGCCCCTGCTGAGCTCTGCGGTATAGTCCGCAAGCTTTGCAGGCCAAGCAAAGCGGAGGGCGGGCTTTTCCTTTATTAAAAAGGCGTTTATTATCTCCTGTCTGTTCTGCGGGGTGAGCTCGCTTTCGGTTTCCATCAATAGCTTGTTATAATAATATGCGGCGAAATTATCCTGCCCTAAGCCCATAAAGCCGACGGCAAGCCCTTCGTACGCCTCGGCAAAATCCGCACCGTCGCCTGCATAATCGATATATTTAAACCAACCGTTTATGCTCTTTTCGCTCAAGCCTAAGTCGTCGAAGATTTCAGCGTACAGCAAATAAGAGTCCTCGTCGTTGCCGTTGAGGACGGCGTTTTTATTAAGCATCTTTAACGCCTTTATATAGTTGTGATTTTCCACGCTGTCGGCGGCTATGGCTATCAGCCTGTCTGCGCTGAAATCTATTTCGGCTGTTTTTTTCATCAATTAAAAGTTTTCCTCGATGGACTTTTTATCGTAGATATAATCCGTGTTGCAATAGTGGCAATGCACCTTGACCTGCCCCTGCTCTTCACAAATTTTTAAAAGCTCCGCCTTGCCCACGGAGGCAAGCACGCCCTTGATTTTCTGCTCCGAACAGTTGCATTTGTAGACGGGGATAACCTCAATAATCTCCCCGTTTACTGCGCCCGAAAAGAATTTGTCCATGACCTCTTCGGGGCTGTAAGAAAGGTTAGAATTGTCGTCGCAATAGCTAAAGAACGCCTTTTCCGCAGACGCCGTTTCTTCCTCGTCGGCGTCGGGCAAGAGTTGTATGATAAGCCCGCCTGCGCTTTGGCATTTGCCGTCCTCCCCTATAACCGCACCGACCTTTACGGCGGTGGGGATTTGCTCGCTCTGTTGGAAGTATTTTGAAAAAGAGTCGGACACGTCGTCGGAGGTGATTTCGCATGTACCTACGAAAGGTTTGGAAAAGCCGTCCTCCCTAACCACCGTAAGCGAGCCGCCCTTAAGCGTCTTTGTACAACTGCCGTCGGCATACCCCCTGACATGTAAAAGAGCGTCGGACGAAACGGATACCGCACCGTCTCCGTCCTTTGCCTTGACGGTGATTGAAACTGCACCCTTCATACCCTTAATGCCCGACGCAAGGTAGGCGCAACAGGTTAAAAGCCCGCCTAAAATTTGGGACGCAGAGGGCGAAGTCGAATGAATTTCAATCGCCCTATTTACAAGAGCTGTCGTCTCAAGTACGGTGACTTGAACGTTGCCGTTATACGCCAAAAACCTCTTAATACTATCCATAATCTTCCTTTTAATTTATAAGCGGCTTAAACCCGTACAATTAAAGTTTGCTAATTTAGCCGACTAATAATTCACTTTGCGCATTTACCCTTTTTAACAAATACTGCGACCATATATTATAGCCGCAGTAATCTCTTTTAACGATGATAAATTAGTTGCCGAGCAGGTTGTTTTTGCTGACCTTTTTCTTCTTCTTTTTATTATCCTCGGCGTTTAACGCTTTTTCCCTTTCGGCAAACATCTTTTCGTATTCGACGTACTTCGCTTCGCCCTTATGCTCTTCGTAATACGCATTAATCTCGTCGCTGATTTTTGCCCTGTCTTCAGCCACTCTCGCAACGTCCGCACGCCCGAAAGCTATGCCGACCTCGGCGACTTCCGTTCCGCCTTCAATGGGACGGAGAGGTCTACCCACGAGCTCGCTCTTGCCTGCGGCAAGTATTTCACGCGCCTGTGCCTTTTCCTCGGCAAGCTTTTCAGCCGCAAGCTGTTTAGGCGTTAAGTTTGCCTTTCTCGCCTCCTCCTCGCTCTTGACGGCGGGGGTGATAAACATATCGAACACCCACTGAGTGAACGCCAGCCAACAAAGAATAATAAACGAAAAACCGATAAAAATAAAGATTATACAGCCGATAACCAGGAAGAACTGAGAAGTCATTCCAATTAAAAGGAACCAAACGGGGATAAGCGAAAAGCCTATCATAAACACGCTTTGAATAAACGTCCCTAATAAGAGCACGAAAGAATTTTTGATAAGGTACTTAAATTTAACCTTATAGCTTACACCGACTGCGATTATCCACATCATAATTATGCCGACGAGTACCGTGGCGATAATCATAAATACCTGTGCGGTTATAGGTCCGCCCTTGGACGCACCGATAGCTATCTGCCAATTTGCCCAATCGGAAACGCAGAAACTGCCGAAGACGAACACCATAAATATGGTCACGGGGAAAACGACATTTAAGTAGTTGACTTTAATACCCTTAAAATAGTCCTTTAAATGGAACTGACCGTTCGTGTTTATCATCTTCTTTATCGAAAAACACGAGCCCGCAATGCCCACCGACGCTAAAAGACCCGCAACGATAAGCAATGAGATAAAGAGCAAATCTGCCGAAAGGGTGATAGCCTCCGCAGAGCCGACCATACTAGGGGTAATGGGATATACGCCCAACGCATTGTTGGAAAAAGGATAATCCACACCCATCAGCGAGATATACGCACCCCTAAAATATGCGACCACAATGCCGGGCACAAAGAATAACAGCGTAAAGACGTTGATTATTACCAACTGAACGAAGTTGGTCTTGAAGATATTCCAGGTATCCGACCACCTGCCCTTTACGGGGGCGTGCGTGCGGACGTAGCCTTCTTCTAATTCGTTGCCCTCTAACGAGCTGACCTTTGACTGAGCCATTAAAATTAAACTCCTGTAAAACTATAAAACGATTCGTTTTAAAGATTATATTGCTATAATTATACAGCATAGTTAAATATTTTTCAATTGATTTTAATACCCATTGAAAAAAACTTTGACATTTATATACGCTTATGGTATTATTACATAGCTAAATAGAGGAGCGGGCGAGCATTAGTATCTTTTGCGGGGTCGGTTTACGGTTTAACGCAGAGAAAAAGGGCATCTCCGCCGAAGTCGTTTGGTAAGATTTACCTGCGGCTGGGCATACGGGCTAATACCCGTGTGACTGTCACGTTTTGTGTTGCGCTATTTGGAATTAGGTATGACTAACCTTTTTTCGGCGCACACCTTGCGCCGTCTTTTTATTTAGCGGTATTTAACATTTATTTTTAAAGAGGAATAAACTATTATGAAAAAGTATAAAGTGGGCATCATCGGCGCAACCGGTATGGTTGGTCAGCGCTTTGCAACCTTGCTTGAAAACCACCCTTGGTTCGAACCCGTTTGCCTTGCGGCAAGTGCAAATTCAGCAGGTAAAAAATATAAAGACGCAGTTAAAAAATGGCTTATGACCGCACCTATGCCCGAAAAGCTTAAGGACGTAGTCGTTTTAGACGCTTCGGCAGATAAGGAAAAGATTGCATCTCAAGTTGACTTCTGCTTCTGCGCCGTCAATATGAAAAAGGACGAAATCCGCACTTTGGAAGAGGAATACGCAAAGCTTGAATGCCCTATCGTTTCCAACAATTCAGCCCATAGGTTTACCGACGACGTGCCTATGATTATTCCCGAGGTAAACGCAGACCATTTAGAGGTTATTAAATCGCAGAGAGAGCGCCTTGGCACTAAGCGGGGCTTTATCGCCGTTAAGAGCAACTGCTCGTTGCAGTCTTACGTTCCCCTCCTTCACCCTTTGAAGAAATTCGGAATAAAGTGTGCGGCGGTTACCACCTATCAGGCAATCTCAGGTGCGGGCAAGGTATTCGAAACGATGCCCGAAATTTTGGACAACGTTATCCCCTATATCGGCGGTGAAGAGGAAAAGAGCGAGAAAGAACCCTTAAAGATTTGGGGCGAAGTCAAAGGCGGCAAAATCGTGCCCGCCTCCTCCCCCGCAATTACGGCGCAGTGTCTGAGGGTTCCCGTAAGCGACGGTCATACCGCAGCTTGTTTCGTGAGCTTTGAAAACAAGCCCTCCAAAGAGGAAATCTTAGCCGCTTGGGCAGAGTTTGCAGGCGAACCTCAGAGTCTTAAACTCCCCTCCGCTCCCGTACAATTTATTCACTATTTCGAGGAAGATAACCGCCCTCAGCCCAAGCTTGACCGCAACACCGAAAACGGTATGGCAGTCTGCGCAGGAAGACTGAGAGAGGATAACCTTTTCGACTATAAATTCATAGGCTTTTCGCACAACACCTTAAGGGGTGCGGCAGGCGGCGCAGTACTTCTTGCTGAATTACTTGCGGCAAAGGGTTATTTCGACTAATTTAAAGCAGGATAAGCCTTTAACGCTGACAGGATAAACCCGAATATAAGAGGTTAAATTTATGAAAGGATTTTTTAACGGAACGGCTACGGCTATGATTACCCCCTTCTACCCCGACGGGGGCGTAAACTTTGACGCCTTAAGGAAAATGATTGACTACCAAATTGAAAACGGCACGGACGTTTTGGTGATTTTAGGCACTACTGGAGAGCCTGCCACCATGACCGAAGAGGAAAAAACCGCCGTAATGAAATTTTCGGTAGATTACGTTGCAAAGAGGGTTAAGGTCGTGTTCGGTGCGGGTAGCAACTGCACGGCAAGCGCAGTTAAAGCGAGCAAGCTCGCCGAAGAGTTGGGTGCTGACGGACTTCTTTGCATTACCCCCTACTACAACAAATGCACGCAAAAGGGCATAGTTGAGTATTACAAAACCATCTGTTCAAGCGTAAACATTCCCGTAATTGCCTACAACGTACCCGGAAGGACGGGCGTGAACATCTTGCCCGCAACGGCGGAGGCAATCGCCCAAATACCCAACATGGCAGGCATTAAAGAGGCTTGCGGAAATATGGAACAGATTTGCGAAACGATGAGGCGAGTTCGCAGCAAAATGGACGTCTATTCGGGCGACGACAATTTGAATTTGCCCATACTTGCAATAGGCGGCGCAGGGCTTATTTCAGTCGTTTCCAACATTGCTCCTAAGCAGGTAAAAGAGGTCTACACCCTCGTTAAGGAGTGCAAGTTGGATAAGGCGAACGAGCTTGAAGATAAGCTGTTGCCCTTAATCGACGCTTGCTTTACCGAAGTCAACCCCATACCCGTAAAGTACGGTTGCCAGGCAATCGGATTAGACGCAGGAATTCCCCGTGCTCCTTTAACCGAGCTTGAGGACGAACATAAGAAGGTTATGGACGAATGTATCAAACTTGCGGGGGTTGAACACTTATGATTAAGGTTGCGGTCTGCGGCGCCTGCGGTAAGATGGGCGCAAACATTTTAAGTCTTTTGGATAGCGACGACGAAGCGGTTGCCGTCTGCGGCATTGACCCTATGGGCGAAAGCGACAGCGTTAAAACCGTTAAGAGCTTTGACGATTTACCCTCAGAGGGCAATGATAAGCCCGACGTCATAATCGACTTCTCCTCCCCTAAGGCACTTGACGGCGAGCTTGAATACGCCGTTAAATACAACGTGCCCGTCGTAATAGGCTCTACGGGCTTTACGGACGAACAACTCTCCCAAATTGAGGAGGCGGCGCAAAAGGTTGCGATTTTTAGGACGGCAAACTTCTCATTAGGCGTAAACCTATTATGCAAGCTCGTTAAACAGGCGGCTGAAACGCTCGGCGAAAAGTTCGACGTTGAGATTATAGAAAAGCATCACTCGCAAAAGGTAGACGCACCCAGCGGTACTGCGCTTATGCTTGCAAAGAGTGCGAACGAGGCGTTCGGTAACTCTAAACCCTACGTCAACGGGCGAGAGGGCTTATGTGGAAAGCGTGGCAATGAAATAGGCTTGCACGCAGTACGAGGCGGCACGATAGTCGGCGAGCACGAAGTGGACTTCTGCGGCGACGACGAAATTATCACTCTCTCCCACTCGGCAAGGAGCAAAAGGGTGTTTGCGGCTGGCGCAATCAAGGCGGCAAAATGGCTTGCAGGCAAGGGCGCAGGTATGTATAATATGGGCGACCTTTTAGCTGATTAATGACTAATTAACCCCCATATATGCTTTAATTAATTAAATTTTCCAGCCCGTTGGCACGGCGTGCCAACGGGCTGTTTTTTTACGCTTAACTTTTTTGCTTTGTTTGGTCGTGTTGATTATTTGAACATAGCGATAAACTCTTTCAATGCAAACTGCACGGGGGTGTTTTTGGGAAGAGCTAAGCCTACTCCCCTTACGGGAAGAGCGGGGGTAACTTTTACTTCAAAAATCTCGCCCTTGTCCAAATAGGGCATTGCGTACTCGCGGGGAACGCAACCTATACCCATACCGCAGGTTACGAACTTGAGCATTAAATCCCAGTTCTCTACCTCTATATCGGGGTGGAGCTTTACGCCCAATGTCTGCGTATAGGCTGTTAAAGACTTACGAGCAATCGTATTGCTCTCTATCATAAGAAGGGGGAATTCCTGCAAGTCGGAGAGGTTTATATCCGTATCCCTTAAGTACTCGTACTTTTTGCCCGCAACGAAGACGTCGGTCAGGTGAGCGACCGTGCCCGTAAGGTTGACGTCCTTGTCCTCCACGGGCATATTAACGAAGGCTATATCGCACTTGTTGGTCTTAAGCTGTTCCAACGTTTCGGGCGTAGTACCCGTGATTAAGTCGATTTTTACGCCGGGGTATTTTATGTTGAACTTGACGATTTTATCCGCCAACACGTTAGAGAAAATTGCGTCGGTTGCGCCTATTCTTATAGTTCCCGTCGCCGTCGTTTGAAGTTCGGTAAGCTTTTGTTCGGCGTCGTCTAAGAGCCTTAACGCCTCCTCCACCTGCTTAAATATGAGCTTGCCGCCCTGCAAGGAGAGCTCCATACCCCTGTGCGTTCGGTTGAAAAGCGAAGTGCCGAGCTGAGTTTCTAACTGCTTTATTGCCTGCGATACTGCTGGCTGAGAGATGAAAAGCTCGTCTGCGGCTTTTGTGAGCGAGCCGCACTTTGCTACGGTGTAGAAAACCCTGTATAATTCTAAATTAACCATATATTTTTTCTCTTGAAATAAATTTTTTCTTCGTTGTAAAAATTTTTTGGAAAAATCTTTTCCTTATTACGGCTAACGGCTTTGAAAAGATGCAAGTAAGAGCAGGAGCCTGCGGCTTTGGCGACAGGAGTTTACTTATGCGTAAATGACTG
>JBJFAF010000198.1:0-7280 GCA_051887755.1 Candidatus Coproplasma sp. | reverse complement strand
ACCGCTCCGCCATCTCTGCTCGTCGCCACAAACTTCGCTTTAACGCCGTTTACCTCGTATCAATAATTTTACTTTGATATTTTAACAAAACGCCGACAAGTTGTCAACGCTTTTATTGCATGCGGCAATAATAAAAATAATTAAAAAATTTTTAGGCAAATACTTGACTTTTAATTATGAATAAATTATCATATGAATAGTAATTCATAATTAAGTTGGTAAGGGCAGACGAAACGCACGCTGCCGACTATAATTGCAGAGGTGAACTATGGAAGATACTGAAAACGAAAAGCTACAGCACGAAGAGAGGGTGCGTTTAGCGCTAAAAAATATGCCGAAGGAAGATGACGTAGAAGAAATTGCCAACCGATTTAAGGCGCTTAGCGAGCCTTCCCGTTTAAAGATATTGTTCGTACTCTCGTGCGGGGAGCTGTGCGTCGAGCATATAACCTCCGCCGTCGGGGGCAATCAAAGCGCAGTTTCGCATCAGCTTAAAACGCTTAAAGACCACCGTATAGTCAAGGCGCAGAGGCGGGGTAAACAGGTTATGTACTCCATTGCCGACGGGCATATTTTGGCGATGATAGAACTTGCAAAGGAGCATTTGAGCTGTGATTGATAAGATTATTAAAATTCAAGGGCTGGACTGCGCCAACTGCGCAAGAGAGCTTGAAGAGGAAATTGCAAAAATAGAGGGCGTAGAAAGAGCCTGCGTCGATTTTATGGCGAGCAAGGTAATATTATCCTGCGAGGAAAGCGCAGTTGACGCCGTAGTGTACTGCTGTAACCACTTTGAAGAGGTAACCGTCGTGGAAGAGCCCGAAAAAGCCGAAGAGGCGTTTAGGGGCGGCAAGCGCATTAAAATCGCCAACCTTTGCTGTGCCAACTGTGCGAGAGAACTTGAAGAAGAGTTGAACGGCTTAGACGGCGTTTCGGCAACGGTCGACTTTATGAATATGACCATAATCTTAAACGCTAAAGATAAGTCGGCGCATGACCAGGCAATCCATCATATAACGCACTTCGAGGACGTGAAAATCGTGGACGGCAAGCCCGAGCGCAAGGGCGTATTCAAGGAAAATCTCGTAGATATACTTGCAGTTATAATCTCCGCCGCATTCTTTATTCCTGCGTTGGTTTTAGACCTTTTAGCGTTAGGCGGTTGGGTCAAGTATCTTGACTACGCCTTATACGGCGTTGCCTTTATTGCGGCAGGATATATAGTGTTATGGAATACCGTTCGTAATATCTCAAAGGGAAAAATCTTCGACGAAAACTTTTTAATGGCAATCGCCTCAATCGGCGCAATCGTTTTAGGCGTGACGACGGGCGACGGTCTGTTTGAAGGCGTTGCGGTTATGCTTTTATACCGAGTTGGCGAGCTGTTGCAGTCGATTGCGGTGGGTGCGTCCCGTCAGTCGATAACCAAGCTTATGGACTTAAAGAGCGACGTGGCAACCTTAGTAAAGGACGGCGAACAGACAATCGTCTCCCCCGAGAGCTTAATTATCGGCGATATCATAATGATTAAGGCGGGCGAGAAAGTGCCCGTGGACTGCCGAATATGCGAGGGGCAATCGACTTTGGATATGAAGAGCCTTAACGGCGAAGCCGTCCCCAAAGAAGTCAAGGTCGGGGACGAAGTGCTGTCGGGTGCAATCAACGTTTCGGGCGTAATCTTAGCGGAAGTTGTAAGGGAATATAAAAATTCGGCTGTAGCAAAGATTTTGGAGCTCGTGGAAAATTCCACCGCTAAAAAGGCAAAGCCCGAAAAGTTTATATCTAAATTTGCAAAATATTACACCCCTGCGGTTGTGGTGGCGGCTCTTTTGGTTGCGGCGCTCGTTCCCACAATCATTTGTGCGGTTGGCGGTGCGTTTATCTGGGCGACGTATAAGGACTGGATATACAAAGCTCTGTCCTTCCTTGTAATTTCCTGTCCTTGCGCACTCGTAATTTCCGTGCCGCTCGCCTACTTCGGCGGTATCGGCAGGTGCGCAAAATCGGGTATTTTGGTCAAGGGTTCTACGGGTATAGACGCCATTTGCGAGGCGGTTATCGCCGCATTCGATAAGACGGGCACTTTGACCGAAGGCGTGTTTGCCGTTAAATCTTCTTCAAGCGAAGAGGCGTTAAAGCTTGCCGCCGCCGCAGAAAAATTTTCCTCTCACCCCATAGCCGCCGCATTCAACGACGTGGAAACGCCCTATCTTGCGACGGGCGCAAATGAGATTGCGGGCAGGGGCGTTAGCTGTGAGTGCAACGGAAAAACCCTTCTGTGCGGCAACGCCGCCCTGCTAAATGAAAACGGCGTTTTATTTACCCCCGTAAGTAGTGTCTCGACCACCGTTTACGTTGCGTTAGACGGCGAATATGTCGGGGTTATCGAGATTGACGACAGGATAAAGGACGGCGCAAAGGACGCACTTGCCGCCCTTAAAAAGACGGGTGTGCAGGGCATTTATATGCTGACGGGCGACAACGAGGCGAGGGCTAAAGAGGTGGCGAACGGTTTAGCTTTAGACGGCGTTTATTCGTCGCTATTGCCCGACGAAAAGCTTGCTACTGCGGAAGAGTTGAAAAAGCAAGGCGGACTTATCTACGTCGGCGACGGCATCAACGACGCACCCGTTATGACTGCGGCGGACTGCGCCGTATCGATGGGTCAGGTGGGCAGCGACGCCGCAATAGAGGCGAGCGATTTCGTGCTCGTATCCGACGACCTTTCCAAACTTGCAGAAACGAGAAGAATTGCAAAGGGTACGAGGAAAATCGTGTTCCAAAACATAATAGGCTCGCTTTTGGTCAAGTTTGCGGTTATGGCTCTCAGCATTGCAATACCTTCGTTCCCCTTAATCATTTCAATCTTTGCGGACGTCGGCGTAATGCTCTTAGCCGTAGTCAATTCCCTGCGTACGGCGTTAATAAAGTAAAAAAATGTAAATTGAAAAAAGACTTCCATCGCTAAACGCGGCGGAAGTCTTTAATTTTATAAGTTCGCTTTATAATCCGTTCCCCAAGCGTGCATAGCGTTGAGAATGGGCTTTAAAGTATTGCCGAGCTCGGAAAGCGAATATTCAACTCGTGGCGGAACTTCGGCAAAGACCTCTCTTATCACAAGTCCGTCCTCCTCCAACGCACGGAGATTGTCTGTTAAAACCTTTTTGCTTATCCCGGGAACAGTCTTTAAAAAGTCGGTAAATCGTTGCTTTCCGCTGTAAAACAAATTGCGCAGAATAAGCAATTTCCACTTGTTCCCTATAAGCTGTACGGTCGTGGCGACGGGGCATTCGGGCAATTCTTCTCTCGTCAGCATAACTATGTCTCCTAAAAATTCAAGTTGATAAAATTTTAGCAAATATCAAACGGGAAGTCAATAGTTCAAAAAAGAAACTTAGTAACAAATCTATTATAAGGTAATAGAAAAGTAACGTTCTTGTATTTGTTTTCAGTCTTTGTTATACTAAGGGCGTAATCGGCGAGGTTACTCAAATTCAATTTTTTAGGAGGTATTAAAATGAAAAAAATTGCAATCGTCTGTGCGGCAGGTAAGCAGGGCAAGTTGTTGGTGGACGAAGCGGTTAAGCGTGGATACGCCGTAACGGGCTTTGTTCGTAGCGGTGATAAAACCATAAACGAAAAGGCAAAAAAGGTCGTTAAAAATCTCTTCGATTTGACGAAGGACGATTTGTCGGAATTCGACGTAGTTATCGACGCTTTCGGCGCATGGACGCCCGAAACTCTGCCTTTGCACAGAACTTCTTTGGCGCATTTGTGTGACGTGTTGAGTGGAACTAAAATACGCCTTCTCGTTGTGGGCGGTGCAGGCAGTCTTTACGTTGATAAAGAACATACGCTACAGGTTAAAGATTTGCCCGATTTCCCCGAAATCTATAAACCGCTTGCAAATATGCAGGGTGCGGCTCTTGACGATTTGAGAAAGAGAAACGACGTGCTTTGGACGTTCCTCTCGCCCGCAGGCAACTTCGTCGCTGACGGAAATAGAACGGGCAAGTATATTTTAGGAGGCGAAGAATACTTCGTCAACGATAAGGGCGTTAGCGAAATAAGCTATGCCGACTATGCAATTGCAATGATTGACGAAATCGAAAATGCAGACCATATTCAAAAGAGGTTTTCGGTTATAGGAGAATAATAAGGTCAGGGTACGCAATCGTTTAAAATTAATCGCATAATCATAATCGCAGTCGATAAAACGGCTGCGATTAATTTTTAATAAAAACTCTCGCTTGCGGTGCTAAAGTGTTTTGCTATTGACAGGCTTTTTAGCTTGTGTTAAAATTATTCTCGTTACGGGTGAGAATCGCCCGTTTCAAGGGGAAACTTATGAAGTACGTATTAGCCCTTGACCAGGGCACTACAAGCACGAGAGCAATAGTCTTTGACGGCAACGGACAGATAGTAGGCAAGGCTCAGCAGGAATTTAAACAAATCTACCCTGCACCCGGTTGGGTGGAGCACGACCCGACCGATATAATCGGCACTTCCGTCGGGGTCATTGCCGAGGCGCTTATAAGGGCGAACGTCGTTATAGACGATATTGTGGCTATAGGCATAACCAACCAACGAGAAACGACAATCGTCTGGGATAAAAAGACGGGTGCGCCCGTGTGCAACGCAATCGTGTGGCAGTGCCGAAGAACGGCTGACTATGCCGAACAGCTTAAAAGAGAGGGGCTTTCCGACCTTATCTATTCCAAAACGGGGCTCGTGCCCGACGCATACTTTTCCGCAACTAAAATCAAGTGGATTTTAGATAACGTAGAAGGCGCAAGGAAGAGAGCGCAAAACGGCGAGCTGTTGTTCGGTACAGTGGATACCTATTTAATGTGGCGGCTTTCCCGTGGGAAGATTTTTGCAACCGACTACACGAATGCGTCGAGAATGATGCTTTTTAACATACATACCCTAAGTTGGGACGAAGATTTATTAAAGCTCTTTAATATTCCGAGCTGTATGCTCCCTGAAGTTAAGCCTTCCTGCGGACTTTTCGGCTATACCGACAAGCAGGTGCTCGGCGGCGAAGTGCCGATTTGCGGCGTTGCGGGCGACCAACAGGCGGCGCTTTTCGGGCTGTTATGCGTAAACGAGGGCGACGTGAAAAACACCTACGGCACGGGCTGTTTTTTGCTTATGAATACGGGCGCAAAAGCCGTGCAGAGCAATAACGGGCTCGTAACTACCTTAGGCGCTTCAGCAGGCGGCAGACCGCCTTACGTTTTGGAAGGCTCGGTATTCGTCGGCGGTGCGGTCGTTCAATGGCTTAGGGACGAACTTGGTTTAATAAGCTCTGCCGCAGAGAGCGAGGAGTGGGCTAATAAGGTAAAAGACAGCGGCGGCGTCTACGTCGTGCCTGCATTTACGGGCTTAGGTGCACCCTATTGGGATAGCTCTGCTCGGGGATTAATCTGCGGCGTTACTCGTGGCACGGGTAAGGCGCATATCGTGCGTGCGGCGTTGGAGTCCGTGGCGTATCAATCCGCCGACCTCGTTCACGCAATGCAGAGGGACGCAGGTATTTCCGTCAACTGTTTAAGGGTGGACGGCGGCGCATCCGCAAACGACTTTTTAATGCAGTTTCAAGCGGATATATTAGGGGCTAAAATTCAAAGACCTAAGATTACCGAATCGACTGCGCTCGGTGCGGCGTACCTTGCGGGGTTACACGGCGGAGTTTGGTCAAACCTTGCCGAGCTTGAGGCTCAGCGTATGTGCGAAAGGGAATTCTTGCCCGATAGCGACGAGGAGAAAAGGCGTAAAAGGCTTTCGGGTTGGGCGGATGCGGTCAAGCGTGCAAGGCTTTAAAAATTGCGTTGGATAGCGCATATACGGCGGTTAATCACGCAAAATATAAGTAACAAAGCAAAGTTTGGTGAAATATGTACGATTGTATAATTATAGGTACGGGTGCGGCGGGCGTTTCTGCCGCTCTTACGCTTAAGGCGTTAAAGGTCAATTTTCTTTTAATAGGCGATAAAAAGCTCTCCCATAAAATTCGCAGTGCCGAAAAAATAAAAAATTATCCCGGTTTAATCGGCGTTTCGGGCGAGGAGATGAGCAAGGCGTTTTTAGCTCAGCTTGCCGACGCCGAAATTGAAATAACCGAGGGCAAGGCGAACGGCGTCTATCCTATGGGCGAAAGCTTTAGCGTTATGTGCGGTCAAGTGACGTACGAAGGTAAAACGGTCATTTTGGCGACGGGCGTTGAGACGATTAAACCCGTTAAAGGCGAGACGGAGTTCCTCGGCAGGGGCGTAAGCTACTGCGCCGTCTGCGACGGGTTTTTATATAAGGATAAGACTATCGCCGTCTATTGCGAGGGCGAAGAAGAGATTAAAGAAGTGCTCTTGCTCTCTCAATACTCTTCTAAAATATATCTGTTCTGCCCCGAAAAGGTAAAGGCGGACGCTCCTAATATAGAGCGTGTCGGGGCGGTTATTAAGGAAATAAAGGGCGATATGCGTGTGCGTGCGGTCGTGGGCTTAAATGGCGAATTAGAAGTGGACGGCGTGTTTATGCTAAAGCAGTCGTTCGGGGCAGATACGCTCGTCTACGGGCTTAAAACGGAGGGCGGTGCGGTTATAACCGACAAAAATCAGGCGACTAATCTTACAGGCGTTTATGCGGCAGGCGACTGTACAGGCAGACCCTTTCAATACGCAAAAGCGGTGGGCGAGGGCAACGTGTGCGCCTATTCGGTCAACGCATATTTAAAGAGCGTTAAGGGCGAATAAGCGTATTATTCGGCGGAGCGTTTCATTTCGACGGATACTTAAATTTAATAAAAAATATATTTTATTTAAGTAAATTTATCTTAAAAATGAGTTGACATAAAAAATAGTATTTGCTATAATCGTTTAGCATTGAGTTGTGTGTGACCTGCTTCGCTTTTCGGTTTTATCAATGCGGGTGTAGTTCACCGGTAGAACACTAGCCTTCCAAGCTGGTTGAGTGGGTTCGACTCCCATCACCCGCTCCACTTAACTTATTAGGCTTGGCGTGCACTTTATCTTTTCGCGCCTGTAGCTCAGCAGGATAGAGCAACGGCCTTCTAAGCCGTGTGTCGGGGGTTCGAGTCTCTCCAGGCGCACCATATGGCGGGCGTAGCTCACTTGGTAGAGCGCCAGATTGTGGCTCTGGAGGTAGCAAGTTCGAAACTTGTCGCCCGCCCCATTAACTTATTGGGGTATCGCCAAGCGGTAAGGCACGGGATTTTGATTCCCGCATTCGTTGGTTCAAATCCAGCTACCCCAGCCAGA
>JBJFAF010000197.1:0-1790 GCA_051887755.1 Candidatus Coproplasma sp. | reverse complement strand
TAACTTGAGAACAGCTCTCTTCAGCCGAAAAGTAGAGAACCTTATGCGCCTTTGAAAGGTACGCCGCAATCTGCGTTAAAAGGGTGGACTTACCTATGCCTGGGTCGCCGCCTAAAAGCACCAAAGAGCCTCGGACTATTCCTCCGCCTAAAACGGTGTCGAATTCCGAAACGCCCGAAGGCACTCTCTCGTATCTTTCGTAGGTAATTTCTTTAAGCGGCTTAGCTTGATATGAATAAATATTTTTAGTTGCCGTCTCAGCCTTTGCGGCGGGCTTTATTATCTCCTCCGCCATAGTGTTGAACTGCCCGCAGGAAGGGCATCTTCCCAGCCAACGGGGGCTGGTTGCGCCACATTCAGAGCAGGTGAATATAGTCGTCGTTTTAGTGGGTTTAGCCATTTCGTTTCACCTCTTTAATTACCGCCGTGCAGTAGGCGCATACGCCCCGTCCCTGCCCGACGAACCCCAGCCCTTCGCAAGTACCTGCGGTTATAGAAACGTCCTCGTATTCAACGCCTGCGGCTGAGGCGAGCGAGCTTACCATATCGTCTATATACTTGCTCAGCCTCGGCTTTTCCGCCTGAATTGCAATCGAAAGCCCCAAAGGCTTAAAGCCCTTTTCGCCTATAATTTCAACTACCTTTTCCAAAAGCTTTACGCTGTCCGCGCCCTTATATCTTTCGTCGCTGTCGGGGAAGTAGTAACCTATATCCCTTAAGCCCGCCGCAGAGAGCAGGGCGTCCATAACGGCGTGAATAGCTACGTCGCCGTCGCTGTGTGCGATAAGCCCCGTATCGCAGGGAATTTTAACGCCGCACAGCGTTATAAAGTCCTGTTCTTTGCCGAACGCGTGTACGTCTACGCCAAAGCCGACTTTGGGCTGACCTTCGTCAAAGAAGAGAGCGGTGGGGTATCTGAAGAAGTTTTCGAAATCCTCTTTATAGGTAAGCTTTTTATTCTGCGTGGTGCCGCACGGGCAGATTTTGGCAGGCTTAATATAACGGGAGTAGACCGAGCTATCGTCGGTAAACCTCTCGCCGCTTGCCATAGCCTTTTCGTATGCGGCGATAATGTCTTTGGTGTAAAACGCCTGAGGGGTCTGTATGATATATACGTTATCCCTGTCGGGCACTTCGGCAATATATCCGTCTTTAGCTACGGCAACCGTGTCGACTGCAGGGCAGGCGCATATGGCGCTGCCGTACTCTTTAACGCAGTTTACGCAGTCCTCTATTATCTCTTCAGTGACTAAAGGTCTTGCTCCGTCGTGGATTAATACAATATCCCCCGTTACGGCTTTCAGTGCGTTATAGACGCTCTCCGTCCTCGTCTTGCCGCCCGTCACAACCTGCCAACCGTAGGCAATGCAAAACCCCCTCGTCTCCTCGTCGTCCTCGCCGCAGACGGCTATCTTTTCAAGCGTACCCCCCGTATATTCGTAATCGAACTCGTCGAATGCGCCTAAAGTGTAGTGCAATGCAGGCGCACCGTTAAGCGGTACTAAAAGCTTATTTTTATTAAACCCCGCCCTTTCGCCTCTGCCTGCGGCGCATATTATCACGCTTATTTTCATAGCTCTTTTTCTCCGTCTTGAACGGGCGTTTCGCTCGCCTTATAGGCGGTATCGGGCTGAGTATCGCTTACGGCAATTTCGGCAATATTTTCCTTATTTTCGGTCGCCGTCTCCGTAAGTTTTCTCTCTCGGCGCAGTTGTTCCATTCTCTTTTGCTCGCTGGCCCTAGTGTTTGTGATTGACATGCCGAATACGTCGGTTATATCCATAATGGTC
>JBJFAF010000196.1:0-7341 GCA_051887755.1 Candidatus Coproplasma sp. | reverse complement strand
GAACGGCGTTATATAAAAAGAAATCGTGCAATTCGTAAGGTCCAACCAAATCTTCGGTCTTTTGAGCGATTTTACCGTCCTCGTCGGGAGGCAAAAGCTCAGGACTGATTTCGGTTGCAAGCACGTCGTATAAGGTCTTTGCAAGCTCCCCGCCTATTTCGTCCGCCTCTGCCCGTACTAGATATTTGACTAAGGTCTTAGGCACGGACGCATTAACGCCGTACATAGACATATGGTCGCCGTTATAGGTCGCCCAGCCGAGCGCAAGCTCGCTTAAATCGCCCGTGCCGATGACGATGCCGTTTGTTTGATTGGCAACGTCCATTAAAATTAGGGTACGCATTCTCGCCTGAGCGTTTTCATAAGTGACGTCGTGGTTATCCGCCGACTGCCCTATATCTTTAAAATGTTGTAAAACGCTGTCAGCAATGGGAATTATTTTGCCCGTTGCGCCCACGAGCTCAATAAGCTTTAAAGAATTATCCTTAGTACGGTTCGTAGTGCCGAACCCGGGCATAGTTATGGCAATAATATTTTCAAGCGGCAGACCGAGATTGTTGAATGCCCTACGGGTTACGAGCAAAGCGAGCGAGGAATCAAGTCCCCCCGAAATGCCGATAACCGCCGTTTTAGCACCCGTATGCAAAAGACGCTTTTCAAGACCTTTAGTCTGAATATTTAATATAAGCTTAGCCCTTTCTGATAATGCGTTGCTATCCGACGGAATGAAAGGCGTTGCGTCGAACTTTCGATTAATATCCTCAGAACCTTGCGCCTGTTCAAACCACACGGTATTCCAAAGCGCATCGTCTGAATTTTCTTCCGCAAAGAAAGTGCTCGACGTTCTGCGCCTTTCGGTAGCGAGCAGTTCCATGTCGATTTCCCCGTAGGTCAAGCCGTTGTCGAAAAGCTTACTTTCGGCAATCGTTCTACCGTCCTCGCAGATAAGGTTGTGACCTGCAAATACCATATCGGTCGTGCTCTCGCCGTCGCCTGCGTCGCAATATATATAACCGCATAGGAGTTTGGCAGACTGAACGCTTACGAGGCTTTTTCTGTATTCGGCTTTACCGACCGTTTCGTCCGAGCATGACAGGTTGACTATAATCTTTGCCCCCGCCTGCGTCGCCTTGATAGAGGGCGAAATGGGCGCCCATAAGTCCTCGCAAATCTCCGCTCCGACGACGAGGTCGGCGTTGTTTACTGCGGAAAATAAGAGGTTAGTGCCCATAAATACACTATCGCCGCAGAGTTCAATAACTTCACACTCGGAAAAACCTGCGGAAAAATGGCGTTTTTCATAAAATTCGCCGTAGTTGGGAATATACTTTTTAGGCACGACGCCTTTAATTTCACCATCGGAAATCGCTACTGCGCAGTTATAGAGCCTGTCAGAATAGCGCAAAGGCGCACCGACGAACACGAGAGTTTTAATACCCTCCGTTGCCCTCTTTATGCGTGAAAGCCCACCTTCAACAGCGTTTAAAAGCGCAGTCTGATTAAATAAATCACCGCAAGTATAGCCGCTTACGCAGAGTTCTGGGAAGACGGTAATCTGACTGCCGCAATTTGCGCTCTCCTCTATTGCGGATATGATATTATTTACGTTATAATCTACGTCCGCAACTTTGATTTTCGGGGTTGCGGCGCAGACCTTAACAAAGCCGTATCTCATAAAAATTAGTCGTCCTGCGTCTTTTCAACGCTTGCAGAATGCGCCTCTCTTATCTTCTTTTCAATTTCCTCTAAAATCGCAGGGTTAGCCTTGAGGTAATCCCTCATCTTCTCCCTACCGTTTGCAATCTTTTCCTCGTTATAGCTGAACCAAGCACCGCTCTTCGTAAGTATTCCGTATTCCAAACCGAGGTCGATAATACACCCCTCTCTTGAAATACCTTGACCGTAGATAATGTCGAACTCAGCAACCTTAAAAGGAGGCGCAACCTTGTTTTTAACGACCTTAGCCTTAGCCCTGTTGCCTATGATGTCGCCGTCCGTTTTAAGGGCGTCTGCCTTTCTTATGTCAAGCCTTACTGACGAGAAGTACTTAAGCGCTTTGCCGCCGGGGGTAGTTTCGGGGTTGCCGAACATAACGCCAACCTTTTCACGCAACTGGTTGATGAATATCACGCAGGTTTTAGAACGGCTTGTAATAGCCGTTAACTTTCTCAACGCCTGCGACATAAGCCTTGCAAGAAGACCGACGTGGGAATCGCCCATATCGCCTTCTATTTCCGCTTTAGGGGTCAAAGCCGCAACCGAGTCGATTACTATAACGTCTACCGCACTTGAACGAACGAGAGATTCGCATATGTCGAGAGCCTGTTCGCCCGTGTCGGGCTGAGAGATATAGAGCTCGTCCGTCTTAACGCCGAGAGCCTTAGCATAAACGGCGTCAAGCGCATGCTCTGCATCGATAAAAGCGGCAACGCCTCCCATCTTCTGAGCTTGTGCGATTATGTGAAGCGCAACGGTGGTTTTACCGGAAGATTCGGGTCCGAAGATTTCCAAAATTCTACCTCTGGGCACGCCGCCAACGCCTAATGCAAGGTCAAGCGATAAGCAACCCGTGGGGATAACCTCGAGCTCGGTATTTACGTTGTCGTCGCCGAGTTTCATAATCGCACCCTTGCCGTATTGCTTTTCAATCATTGCAATAGTCGAATTTAATGCTTTTAATTTGTCGTCGTTCATATATATTTCTCCTGTTGATTTTTTCTCGTTTAAATAAAGGCTTTATTTTATCCTTTTATAGGCAAGGAAAAGCGCTTGATTTACTGCCGTATGCGAAATAGTCTCCCTGTCGCCGTTAAAGTTGAATTTATACACCGCTATATCGTCGTAAAGCCCTATACCGATATAGGCGAGCCCGACAGGCTTTGCGGTATTGTCGGACTTGGGTCCTGCAATTCCCGTAGTTGAAATAGCAAGCTGACAGTTGCCCGTTTTAATCAAGCCCTCAGCCATCTCGTACGCTGTCTCCGCAGAAACAGCACCGTGCTGTTTAAGTGTCATTTCAGATACGCCTAACCTTTGCATTTTCGCCTCGTTGGAATAGGTGTTAAGCCCCTCGAAATAAACTTCGGATACGCCGGGTACTTCTACAAGGCTTTTACCTACTCCGCCGCCCGTAAACGATTCGGCTATGCTGATTTTAAGTCTGCGTAGTGTCAATAACCTGTAAAGCTGTTCGGCGAGCGAAACATCCTCTAAGGCGTAAACATATTCGCCGAGCGATTCAACTAATCCCCTGACGATATTATCGAAGATTATTTTAGGCGTTTTAGACGAATACATCACTTCGATAACGCAATCGCCGTAATCGTATTTTACGTTAATTGCGGCGTCTACACAGTTAGTCTTTATATCGTTTTGAGCCTTTGAAATAGCTTTATCAAGCACATCTTTAGGTACGCAAGCACGGATATAGGTCTTATCGTAATTAATAGAATATTTTTCGTCTAACCTTGTCTTTATGTCGGCAAAGGTAAGCCTGCTTGCGCAATCGGTATAGAAAACGAATACGGAATAATTTTCGCAATTGAGTGCGCCTAAGGCATCGAACTTTGCGCCGTACAGCGAGCTTAAAAAACTTTTTACCGTTCCGTCCATCGCCATGGGGCAGGATACTATTAAATTTTCATAAGTCGCCTTTGCGTCGCTTAACGCCCTTACTATCTCTTCCGAATTGTCAAAAGCCACCCTGCAAATCCTGTCAGCATAGTAGCCGCAACCCGCAAGCTTAGAGCAAAGACGGCTTACGTTTTCAAACGAAAGATTGCGCTTGCTTTCAAGCGAAACGACGCAGATGCCCGAACGGTTTTCACTCATCTTTTTAACACTTCGATATTTTTAACTATATAATTTACACCCGAAATTACGGTTAAAATAGTTGCAAGAGCAAAGAACCCTAAGCCCATAAAATTAATGACCATAACAAACACTGAATTAGGGTAAAAATTGAAAAGCCCTCCCCAAAGCAAAAGAAGAATAAGACTAACCATTTGAGATACGGTCTTAATCTTGCCGATTTTGTCCGCCGCAATAACTATGCCTGCGTCTGCAGCAACCATTCTAAAACCCGAAACCATAAGCTCTCTTGCAAGGATAAGCGCAACGCAGCAACCAGCGCAAATATGCGCCCAACTGCCCGTATACGCAACGAAAAACGAAGGGGCGGTAAGCATTAATATCATAGCGGAAGAAACTAAAATTTTATCCGCAACAGGGTCTAAAAATTTACCGAGGTTAGTTATAAGCTTGTATTTCCTCGCTAAATGTCCGTCTAAAAAGTCGGTAAAACTTGCAACCGCAAACACGGCAAGGGCAACGAAATAATGCCCGCTGAACTCCACATAGAAAAATACGACGAAAAGTGGGATAAGCAAAACCCTTAAAATCGTCAATTGATTGGGCAAGTTCATTATACCCTTACCCCTAACGAATTTTAAAAACTTACTATCTTTCTCCCGTTCCGCCTCAACCGTTTCCTCTATTATTTGATTTTCACTCATCTTCGTAATCCTCCGTTCTGCCGAATAAATCGTAGGAATCGCAATCCGTTATAAGAATATCTAAATATTCGCCCTGTACGGCGTTGTACGCATTGAAATACACTTTGCCGTCAATCTCGGGCGCATTGAAATACGCCCTGCCGACAAAACAACCTCTGTCGTAGTCAATCCCGTCGCAAACGACGGTCAACTTCTTCCCTATAAACGACGAAAGGAAATTATGCGAAATCTCCTTTTGCACTTCATACAATTTCTTGACTCTTTTATTTTTAACGGATGCAGAAATCTGTCCCTTAAGCTTATAAGCGGGAGTATCGGGCTCTCTAGAATAGGCAAAGAACCCGCAATTGACGAGCTGTGCCTCTTTAAGAAAATCGCACATTCCCTCGAACTCTTCCTCCGTTTCGGTGGGAAATCCGCTGATAAAGGTCGACCTTATAGCAATATCGGGAATTTCTCTGCGGAGCTTTTTAATCAAATCGAGGTACTGCTTTCTCGTGCCACGCCTATTCATAAGCTTAAGCACCCTATCCTCACTGTGCTGCAGAGGCATATCTAAATATTTTATGATTTTCGGGTTATCCCTAATCTCCTCAATAAGAGCGTCGTCTATCATATCGGGATAACAGTAAAGTAATCTTACACTCTTAATGTTGACAAGAATTGTCAACTTTTGCAAAAAATTTTTTAAATTTTCATTATTTTTTAAGTCAGTACCGTATCTTGACACGTCCTGAGCGACCAAAATCAGCTCCGAAACGTCGCCGAGGTTTTCCGCCTCTTTCAATAAAAGCTCCTCGGGATAACTGCGGTATCTACCTCTGATTTTGGGTATAAGGCAATAAGTGCAGAAATTATTACACCCGTCGGCAATCTTTAAATATGCGTAATGGCAGGGCGTCGTAACCACCCTGTCGCAGTTATATTCTTTATTGCCGCAACCGACTAAGTTTACCCTTTCGCCGTCGTAAGATTTTTGCAGGGCGTCAAAAAAGAGGTTATAGTCGTCTACGCCTAAAAAGACGTCCGCCTCGGTCAAACTGTCGAAGAGTTCGCCGATATACTTTTGGGGCAGACAGCCCGTGACTACGAGCTTTTCAAGCTTATCGCTCTTATAGTCCGCACACTCTATAACCGTTTCGACAGCCTCTTTCCTCGCAGAATTTAAAAAAGCGCAGGTATTTACGATAAGGATTTCGGCTTGAGATATGTCGTTGGTGACGGTACAGCCTTTTGCCTTAATAATCGCTATAAGTTTTTCGGCGTCGACCCTGTTTTTGTCGCACCCAAGCGAAATTATACCGAATTTCTTCTTGGTAAAATCAATCATCTACGTCACCGAACTTAGCTATAAATTCATCTTTAGAGAGCAGAACCTTTCTCGGCTTAGAGCCCTCCGACTGAGTGATATAATTCATATTCTCCATCCAGTCAATTATCTTGCACGCCTTCATATAGCCTATGGGGAAACGGCGCTGTATCATAGATACTGACGCCTGATTGCTCGTTACGCAGAACCAAAGCGCTTTTATAAAAGTATCGTCTACCTTTGCCGAATCGCCTAAAACGGATTCTTCGGAAGGAGCTGATTCAACGGGCTCTTCCTCCACCCTGTTGATAAAGTCGCTCACGCTTTCGTCGAAGTAAGTTTCATTATTTGCCTTAATAAAGTCGGTAACTCTCTGCACTTCGGGCGTATCAATAAAGCAACCCTGTATTCTTGCAAGGTCGGGGTTCTCAGCCGAACGGAAGTACAAATCGCCCTTGCCCAAAAGCTTTTCCGCACCGCCTATATCGAAAATACATCTTGAATCGTCGAACGAGTTTACTTTAAAACCTATTCTCGTGGGAAGGTTGGACTTGATAAGACCCGTAATACAGTCTACAGAAGGACGCTGAGTAGCCAAAATTAAGTGGATACCGCAGGCACGAGCCTTTTGAACGAGCCTAATAATTCTCGACTCTATATCCTTTTTAGCCTGTAACATAAGGTCGCCGAACTCGTCTAAAATTATAACTATCTTAGGCAGTTTCTCCTCGCCTTCGGGAAGATGAGCGTTGTATTCCGTAAGGTTTTTGGTGGCAATGCCCTTTTCGGTCATCTCCTTAAAGAGCGCATAACGCCTCTCCATCTCCTTAATCGCCCAATTGAGCGCCTTCATAGCCTTATCTACGTCGTAGATAATTTCGTTTATCATAAGGTGGGGCAGTTTATCGTAGGAAATAAATTCCACCTGCTTAGGGTCTACGAGTATAAAGCGCAGTTCTTCGGGTCCGTACTTATAAAGTAGGCTGACGATTAGCGTACTTAAACAGATACTCTTACCACTGCCCGTAGTACCTGCAACCAAGAGGTGAGGCATCTTGGTTATATCGGGGCAGACCACCTGACCGTCGACGTTTTTACCTAACGTAAAGGTAAGGCTGTTGGGCTTAGCGTTGATAAATTCGCTGCTTGCAAGCATACCCTTTAAACCGACCGTAGTTCGCTTTGCGTTGGGCACTTCAATCGAAATCGCACCCTTTGCATAGTTAAGGTAGGCGTTTACGTTCTCTTTCATAAGCGCCATTGCGATTGCGTCACGGTATTTTAATGCATTTTTAATATTAGTTCTATCCTCAATAATTACGTCGTAGCGAGTAATTGCAGGACCTACTACAACGTTTGCAATTCTGCTGTCAATGCGGAAATTAGCGAGCGTTTCACATATGATTTGCTTGCTTTCTTCAATTTCACCCGTATTTACGTTATTGTTTTCGGGGTAATCTTCAAGTAAATCAAGCGTAGGGCGTACGTACTTTTTCCATACGTGCTTAGGTTTTTCGG
>JBJFAF010000195.1:4996-7361 GCA_051887755.1 Candidatus Coproplasma sp. | reverse complement strand
TTTTCAACGAGATTGCGCCTAAGTATGCACAGCGCAAGGAAGAGCTTGGTCAGGGCGGCGGTTACACCCGCATCTACCTGCTCGGCTCCCGCCGTGGCGATGCATCCGAAATGGCAGTTATCGAACTCGTTTAATAAGCCGTAAGGACAAATAAATTAAAACTTTAAACTGCGCAAGGCAAACACCCTGCGCAGTTTTCGTTATGTAACGAATTTGTAAAATAATAAAAAATAAAAAAATTTTTTAACGGTATTTGACATATACGTTATATATGATATAATAAAGGCAACAAATATAAAGGAGAAAAATGTTATGACTTGGTTTAACAAACAAAGCCGCCTCGTGCAGATTTTATTACTGCTCATCCCTGGTATTAACTGGATTACCGAAATTTTGGTAAGATGGTCTACCCTCTTCAAGAAGTTCTCTTTGATAAGACTTATCGTCTGCATCATAGTAACTTTCGGCGGTATAATCGTCGGTTGGATTGACCTTATCTGGGTATTATTGTTCAAAAAGCTCTGCTTGCAGTAATATAACGGGTAGCTATTTTAGTTTAAGCTTGTACTTAAAGAGAAATTTGCCGCATACAATAATAGCGGTTAAATAATAAAAAAGGAGAAAAGATAATGGCATTTGATAAATGGTTTAATAGCCAAGACAGACTTCTTCAGGTTATTCTTCTTATCCTCCCCGTAGTTGGTTGGATAGTTGAGTTACTCGTAAGGCTTTCCGTTATGCTCAGGAAAAAGGACGTTGTAAGCATCGTTGTTTTCGTTCTCTTCCTTGTAGTAGGTTGGAGCTGGATTATCTGCGTAATTGACCTTGTATATCTCGTACTTAAAGGTCACCTTATTTTGGCTTAAGTTAGGAAAAAAGAAAAAGGGTTGCGGTTTTCCGCAACCTTTTTTCATGCTTCTCTTCATATATACGTCGCATTTCGGCGTTGCAGTCCGTGCCGCCTTAGTCGTGTACGTCCGTGTACACTCCTTGCGGACGGTACTCCTGCGCCTTGAACTGCTCGTATCTATGAAGAGAGATGGGCTTGAATATTCTGCGTTTATACTGCGCAATGACGGCTAGTCGAGCGTTTTAAAGGTAAACTCTCCGTCATCGTAAATTATATAACCGTGGGCAGAGTTTTCCTTGGGCAAGGATACTGAGCCGGGGTTAAGGTGAAGGTAGCCTTCTTCTTCTTCGACGACGTTTAAAGGAATGTGAGTATGCCCCGTGATATACACGTCGCCCTGCTTTAAGGGGGGGACTATTCTATGTCCGTGGGAGAGGGTTATTTTTACCTTATCGTCGCAGACCGTTGCGTAGTCGCTTGAAACGTTGAAATCTAAAACCATTTGGTCGACTTCCGAATCGCAGTTCCCACGCACGGCGATTATCCTATCGGCAAGGGGGTTAAGCAGTTCGCATACCTCTTTGGGGCTATATCCGTCGGGAAGTGGGTTGCGCGGACCGTGATAGAGCACGTCCCCTAAAATAATCAGCTTGTCCGCATTCTCTTCCTTAAATTTTTCAATTACCTTTTTGCACCAAAAAGCCGAGCCGTGAATATCCGAACATATAAATAATTTCATAATGCACCTTCTTAATTTTTGCTATAATACAATTTCAAGTATTTGCTGCATATCCTTGACGATATAGGTTGCGTTAGCTTTTTTCAGCTCGTCGTAATCGCCAAAGCCGTATAATACGCCGATAGAATGTATTCCTGCTTTATTTGCCCCTAAGACGTCGTGTTCCCTATCGCCGACCATTATCGTTTCCGACAGATTTTTTACGGGGTAACCTTCAAGCGCATACTTAATGACGTCGGTTTTATTATTCCGCGTACCGTCCATCGTAGCGCATGCAGTAAAATCGAAATATTTGCTTAAATTAAAATGCTCTAAAATTTGCAGAGCAAACTCTTCGGGCTTAGACGTGGCGAGAATAATGCGTTTTCCTGCGCTTTTCAAGGCGGAAAGCATATCTACCGTATCCTTGAATATTTCGTTCTCGAAAATGCCCAAAACCTTGAAATATTCCCGATAGTATTCAACCGCCTTCAAGCTCTGCTCTTTAGTAAAGCCGTAAAAGCTTTGAAAGGAATCGCTAAGCGGCGGACCGATAAACTTATAAAGGCTCTTCTTGTCGTCGACGGCGATGCCGAATTTATCAAGGGCGTAGGCAACGGAATTGGTTATGCCTTTGGCAGGGTTGGTTAGCGTTCCGTCCAAATCGAACAGGATATAGTTATACATAAAACCTTATTCGCCTATAAGCTCTTTAATTTTAGTTATAACGCCGAAGTCCGCATTGGAAGGTATTTCCACCCCGATTTGCGCCTTAAGCAGGGGGAATGCGTTTGCCG
>JBJFAF010000195.1:0-4896 GCA_051887755.1 Candidatus Coproplasma sp. | reverse complement strand
TTGGAAGGTATTTCCACCCCGATTTGCGCCTTAAGCAGGGGGAATGCGTTTGCCGTAACGAAGGGGTTTCCACTCTCTTTAAGCATTTCCAAATCATTCATATGGTCGCCGAATGCAACGCAGTCGCCCTTTTCTACGTTCAGCGCTTGCATAAGGGCTTTTAACGCCTTACCTTTGTTTGCGTCCTTAACGCTTACGTCCAGCCAGTCCCTGCCCGAAACCATAGTGCGCAAGCCTTTAATTTTGGGCGGCAACACCTTGCCGCCGTGTTCTGCTGCAGGCTGTGCGTCCCATACCGAAATTTTAAGGGCTGTGACCTCGCCTAAAATATCGTCTAAATTTTCTACCTTTTTGTACGAGGAATACGACCTTTTGAAAATCGTGGTAAATTCCTCGTAGTCGTCCTCTATATAGGCGCAGTTTGTGCAGGATACTACGGGGTATAAGTCCTTTTCCGCCCTAATTATATCGAGGGCACGCTTTATGTCGTTTGCGGGGGTGGGGTCGGCAAAGATTATCTCGCCCTTGTACCACACCAGACCGCCGTTTTCGGCGATAATCGCAATATAGTCCTTAACAGGCTCGAAAAGTTTTAAAAGGTTAGGCAGCTGCCTCCCGCTTGCAGGGGCGAATACCCCGCCGAGCGAGTGGAATTTTTTTATAAGCCCAAAGGTCTCTTCGGGCATAATTTTAGTGGGGGGAAGGAGAGTTCCGTCCAAATCGCTTGCAATAAGTTTAACCATAGTACGGAAATATTTTATCACGAAAAGCCGTTAACCGCAACAATATGCGGGGAATAACTTTAAATTTAAACGAGCGGGGCGAACAGGCAGAGTACGCTTGCCCACAGCCGTCCTAAAGCGCTCTGCTTTTTAAAGCTTACGGGCTGAGAGAGTTGAAGGCAGGATATAAAGTCGTCTGCCATATCCTTAGCAAGTCCGCCTGAGCAAAACGCCCCGTTTTCGTAGTTAAGACGGGTGGAGCGAAAGTCGAAGTTGTAACTGCCTATAAAGGCGGTATCGTCGAAGACCGCCCCCTTAAAGTGCATAAACCCGGGCGTGTATTCGTAGATAATAACGCCGCTTTGGTTTAGCTTGCGGGCGTAAATTTTGGTTATCGCATAGGGCAGTTTTTTATCGGGCACGGCGGGGATTAAAACTATGACCTCGACGCCCCGCCTCGCCGCAAAGGAGAGTGCGTCGCACAGCTTTTCGCCGAAACACATATAGGGAGTATAGATATATATCCTCCGTTCAGCTCCGTATATTGCGGCGGCAATTGCGTCCTCGAACACTCCGCCGCCCCTGTCGGGCATATCGGCTACGGGGGTTAAAATTAGGTCGTTGCCGTTAAATTCCTTGCCGTTTGATTCAAGGCTGTCCGACGGTAAGTCTTCGCCGTCCGCAGGGGTGTTTTCGGGCAGTTCTTCGCCGTTAAACAGCGACAGAAAAAGCCTTGAAAATACGCCTGCCGCCCGACCGAAAAAGAGTGCGCCGCCGTCCTTCCAGTAGGCGTGCGGGGCGGTAATATGGGCGTATTCGTCGGCAATATTCACACCGCCTATGAACGCCGCCCTGTCGTCGATAACGGCGATTTTTCGGTGGTCTCGGATATTAATGCGGCTTAAGGGCATAGGCAAAAGCCTGTTAAAAGCCTTAATCTTCGCACCTTTAGCCTTAAGCTCGTTAAACTGCCTTTTCGGCGCACGCAGGGCGCTCCCTAACCCGTCGTAAATTATCTTGACTTCCACGCCCCGCTCAAGCGCAGAGCGCAGATTTACGAATATATTCGACCATATCTCGCCCTTTGCAATGATGTAAAATTCCAAATACACGCTCTTTTTCGCCTGAGAGATAAGTTCGGTCAAGCGTTTTAAAAATATACCGCCGTCGTTGAAAAATTCGTATTTATCGTATTCTGCCTGCGGCATTAATTTACCGTAGCCGCCCTTAGGGGAGTAGGCGTGGCAGATAAAGCATAATACCGCCCCTATAACGGGCAGGGCGACGACTGCCGCAAGCCAGGCGCATTTGAACGCAGCCGCACCCTCGCCGCTTAAAAGATACAGCGTTGCGCCCAGCGAAAGTAAATATGCAAGGCATATTGCGGCGGCAATCGGCAAGAGCGAGTGTAAAATAACGCATAAAATAATAATTGCGGCGCACAGCGCCGCAATTACAAACAGACTGATAAAGAGTTTTGAAAATAAAAATCTGAGTATGCGCATAGGCTATGTACCGCAACTCTTATAAGATGAGTTTTAACACCGTCATCTTTGAATTGCGTGAAATATTAGCCGCCTTTTCGGTCAAGAGTGCGTCCAAATCGAATTCCTTAAGCGTATCCTTTTCAAAGTTGGTCAAATCAATCGCCCCGTGCATAATCATATTGACCGCCGTTTCGGTATAGCCGAAACCGTCCGAAACGGAGTAGATGCGCAGGTTCTTTTCAAAGAGAGGGCTCGTATCCAACGAGAAGTTGACGGGGCTTACGCCGCCGAGTACTAAGTCCTTATTGCGTGCGAGCACTCTTGCAGGCACGGAGGCGGGGAGCTTGCAGTCCGAGGTGTAAATCGCCGCATCGCACAAACTTCCGCTCGTCGCCTTGTTGATATTTTCCAAAAGGTTTTCGTCGGCGGCAAACGAGAAGAATACGCCGCTGCGTTTCATTCTGTCGATATTCTGCTGATAGTTGTCGATTACTATGGGTACGAGCTTATGATACAGCGCAACCTGTGCGAGGATAGAGCCGAAAAAGCTTACGCCGATAATCGCTACCCTGCTGCCCGTGGAGAGGTTTAACTTGTCAAAGATATTTTCTGCCAAAGCGACCCATTCTATGCACAGGGCGTGCATATCGTCTACCACGTCGGGCAAAAGGGTCACGTCGGTGTATTCGCATACGACGAAATCCCTTAAAAAGCCGTCGAAGTCCTTGATGACGACTAAAGGGGAGGTGCAGTCCGCACGGTTGCCGCTCTTACAGGAGTAGCAACCCCCGCAGGGGCGCACGGCGTTCATATAGACTCGGCTGCCGATTTCCAAACCGAAACAGTGGTTGCCCAGCTCGGTGACCACGCCTACGGCAACCCTGCCTATGGTTACGGGGTAGTTTACCTTTCTGTCCCCCGTATAGCAAAGCGCATCGTAATTTGTCAGCATAACGTGGGTGATGCGTACCTTTACCTGCGTCGCCCCTACCGTATAACGCTCTTGCTCACGTTTTTCGAGCTTGCTCTGCCCGACTAATACCCAATTATCCATACGCACTCATTATACGGCAAATAAGCGATTAAATCAACTCTTTAGTAAAAATTCAATTAAAAATTTAGTAAACGGTTAAAATTATCGTTAATAGTCTGAAAAACGGTTGACTTATTTTTTTCGTTTATTTATAATAATAAAGCTATTTATATGGCGCTAAAGGTAAAAATAATCAGCGAGGTAAGATAATGAAGCCCGATATACATCCTAATTATCACGAAGTAACGGTTGTTTGCGCATGCGGCGCAACCTTTAAGACCGGTACTACCAAAGACGTGGAAACGCTTAAAGTGGATATCTGCAATAAATGCCACCCCTTCTTCACAGGCAAACAGAAGCTTGTTGATACCGGTGGTCGTGTCGACAAATTCAAGAAAAGATACAGCATCTAAAAAAGAGGCGGGCTTCGAGTATAATTCAATTATATTTGAAGCCTTTGTCATATATACGGTAAGTGCGGCGCAATACCGTGTGCGGCGCTTGCCTCCCGTTAAAAGATTTATTAACGCTCGTATTGAGAAATAGTAAAATGGCAAAAAAAGATAAAGAGAAAAAACAGAAAAAGATATGCTCCACCGTCGGCGGTCAAGCCGTGCTTGAAGGCGTTATGATGATGGGCAAATCTTCCTATTGTACAGCCGTGCGTGACCCCGACGGACAAATCCAAATTGAAAAAACGAGAATAAAACGCTCTAAGGCGGCAAAGGCGGCGTCTAAAATTCCCGTCGTAAGGGGGTGTGTGAATATGGTTGCCTCTCTTGCGAGAGGCATGCATGCGCTCAATCGCTCGTCAGAGGTATACGCCTCCGACGAAAGCGAACCCAGCCGTGTGGAAAAATGGTTTGCCGAAAAATTGAAGATAAGCTTTTCTTCGCTGATTTCCATAATCGGTACGGTGCTCGGCGTTGCGCTTGCGTTCGCCCTGTTTATGTGGTTGCCTATCGTCGTAGTGGACGACCTTATAATCAAATACCTTTGGCAGGATTTAACTCAGGCGTCCGTTTGGTACTACGTCTTAAGGGGCGCTTTAAAGCTCGTTATATTTATCGCCTATTTAGGGCTTATTATGCTTTTAAAGGATATACGCAGGCTTTACCGCTATCACGGTGCAGAGCATAAGACCATTAACTGCTACGAGCAGGGGCTTGAGTTGACGAAAGAAAACGTTATGAAGTGCTCCCGCATACACGATAGGTGCGGCACTTCGTTCCTCTTTATCGTGCTTATAATCAATATTGCGATTATCGGTTTGGTCACTTGGGCGCTCGGTATCAGCGAAGTCACTATCCCCAACGGTGCGTTGCGCACGCTTGCAAACTTGGGCGTAGAGGTCGTGCTGTTGCCATTAATCACGGGTATTTCCTATGAATTTTTAAAGCTCTTTGCACATATCAGAGGACCTGTGGGTGTTATTTTCAAGTGGCCCGGTATGCTGTTGCAAAAGGTGTTCACGACGAGAGAGCCCGACGCAGAAATGGTGGAGGTCGCCATAGCGGCTTTCAATGCGGCAATGGAGATGGACGAAACCCCCGACTTGCCCGAAACTTCCTTCGTGACGGGCGGGCTTTTGCCTAAGTTGTTGGAAGAGACGAAGAAGAAGTTTGCCGAAAAGGGCATAGACGAGAGCGACGCA
>JBJFAF010000194.1:0-1813 GCA_051887755.1 Candidatus Coproplasma sp. | reverse complement strand
ATTACGTCTACGAGTGTGCCTGCGGAAAGACCTATAACGATACGTGGCTTGCACTCGGTCACGATTACGACGACCCCGTTGTTGACAAGGAATATACCTTGACAGAGCACGGACTTACCTCATGGCATTGTAAGAGATGTGACTACGTTGTAACAAGAGCAACGTATCCGCAGATAGATGAGATATACTTTACCGTAACTCTCGAAATTGACGGCGAGGTAAAGACGATAAGGGTAAAGGCGACGGACTTTATTACTTATTCAAAGCAGTCCGACACGACCGTCACGACCGATTACGTTCTTTTAATGAACGAGATAAGGTCAACCTTTAAGGACGCCGACGACGAAAGTTCAACTTATTCGAGAGATAACGTAACGGGAATTAAAATTCCTCTCGGCATTACGCACGTAACCAACAACGGCAACGGAATAAGAAAAATAGGCTCCACACTTAAAACCATTGACTTCTCGGCTACCTACGGTCTTACCGTAAATTCCAACTCCTTTGAAAATTCCACCGTGCTCACGGATATAATTTTTGGTGACAATTTGACAATCGGCAATAACGCCTTCAAGAGCTGCACCGCGCTTACAAAGATAGTTGTCGGTGACGGACTTAAAATCTCATTTGGCAGTATGTCGTTTGATAGCTGCAGTAACCTTAAGACCGCAGAATTTGGTGCCTCGGAAATAGTTTTCAATTCTCAGGCATTCCGTACAACAACCAGTTCAACAGATTATACCCCGCTTAACTCGGTCAAGTTCTCCGACGGAGGAACTTACACCTTCGGCGCAAAAGCATTTGCACGCACGAGCATTACCAAGCTTGTCCTGCCCGACGGAGCTACGGTTAAATTATTGGAATCCAATTACAATAATACCGACGCGTTCTGGCAGTGTGACTTCCTTACCTACGTATATCTTGGAGAGGGTACGCTTGACGCGGGAAAAATGTTTGATAACTGTGCAGGACTTCAAAAAGTAGTTCTTGTAGGACCGGAATATATAGGAGAATACGGCTTCTGCGTAGGTACCGCTACGGGCGAGAGTGTCGGCGTTCTTAAAGTTTACATTCACAAGTCAAACTGCACCTTCGGTGGCAAGGCGTTCTACAAGAGAAGCGGAATACAGGTATATACAATGTCGCCGATAACAAACGGCGACGTGTTCAACTCCTGCGGGGCAACCACCAAAATAGTAGGCGGAGTGTCCGTTTCATATCCCGCATATACGATTTACTACGGTATCCCGCACGAGTACACAGCACATACGTTTGAGTCAACCTGTGTAAAAGAGGGCTATGACGGATATATAACCGACTGTCCTTACTGCCGGGCAAATGCAGAGCCCGATTATGAAAACCCCGTAACGTACAGCGTATACGAGGCAACGACTACAAACAAAACCGCAACTTCCGAGGTAACTCTTGAAAAATCAAATATATGGGCGCTCCTTGCGCATACTCCGGGCGCCATTGTAGGAATAACTTACGAAAACGGCTTTGGCAAGGCGGGCGCATACGTAAGAGTTTGCACCGTGTGCGCAAATAACTACAACGCAGAAGATGCCGATGCAATATTTGTTGCGCTCGGCTACTCCGCAAAGAAGAACAACACCTCACTTTACGGTGGATTTGTCGTAAACGTTGACGCATTAAACGCCTACAATTCCTACCTTGAACCGGGCAAGGAATTAAAGTACGGCATAATAGTATCAAACGTAACGGGCAATGACGCACTTACGGTTGCAGACGGCGTAATAGATACCAATTCCGTAATGGCGGAGATAAAGGACCACACGCTTAACCGTATCGG
>JBJFAF010000193.1:0-7402 GCA_051887755.1 Candidatus Coproplasma sp. | reverse complement strand
GAGGCGTCGTTTAACTGCAATTTTAAGAGCGCATCCTTTAAGTCGCCGAACTTACTGCCGTCTAATGGGTAGATACCGCAGAACACGACGGGCTGAACCTTTTTATAGCCGGGAAGAGGGGCGGACGCCCTGTCCTCTGCATTTATGACCGTATCGCCGACAGCTACGTCCTGAATAGACTTGATTGATGCGGCGATATAGCCTACCTCGCCTGCAAACAGCCCATCTTTGGGAAGTTGTGAAGGGGCAAACACGCCGACTTCGGTTACTTCGTACACCTTATCGCAGCGGAAGGTCGTGATTTTATCGCCCACCTTTACCTTGCCGTCTTTAACCCTAACAAACAGCATTACGCCCTTATAATTATCGTAATAGCTATCGAAAATCAAAGCCTTTAAGGGTGCGTCCTCGTCGCCGTCGGGGGCGGGGAAGTATTTTACGCAAGCCTCTAACACCTCTTTAACGTTAGTGCCGTCCTTTGCAGAGATTAAGGGTGCGTACGACGCATCCAAGCCTATTACGTCCTCTATCTCCTTTTTAACCTCGTCGGGTCGGGCGGAAGGCAAGTCGATTTTGTTGACTACGGGAAGAATTTCCAAATTGTTGTCGAGTGCGAGATACACGTTTGCGAGCGTCTGCGCCTCTATACCTTGACTTGCGTCTACGATTAAAATCGCACCCTCGCAAGCGGCGAGCGAACGGGAAACTTCGTAAGTAAAGTCGACGTGACCAGGCGTGTCGATGAGGTTGAATATATACTCGTTGCCGTCGTCTGCATCGTAGAACATTCTAACGGGTGTGAGCTTAATCGTTATACCCCTCTCCCTCTCTATGTCCATACTGTCCAAAAGCTGGTCTTCCATATCCCTTTTGGACACCTGACCCGTAAGCTCCATAAGCCTGTCCGCTAACGTGGACTTGCCGTGGTCTATGTGAGCAACTATACAAAAGTTGCGGATAAATTGATTAGGCTTTTTCATACAATTTAATTATATATAAAAGGCGAAAAAAAGTAAATAAAATTCGGCGTTCTTTTTACGAACGCCGAACACGTTTTAATTTTTAATTATAGTTTTTAAGCTATTAAAATACCATTTGCGGCATTTTTGATATACTCAAGGAATTTTGCCTTAGGTATGGGGCGGGAGAAATAATAGCCCTGTATGTAGTCGCAACCAAGCTCTTCCAAGGCGACGAGCATTTCCTTAGTCTCTACGCCCTCTGCCACGATTTTAAGCCCTAAGCCGTGCAACATAGGCATATAGTGCTTTAAAATAGGCTCGTACTTTTCAGTGCTCATGTACGCCCAGACGAGTGCTTTATCGAGCTTGACTATATCGAACGGGAAGTTGATTAAATACTCCACCGAAGAAAAACCCGAACCGAAGTCGTCCAAAGATATGGTAAAGCCGCTCCTGTGCAATTCCTTTAATCTCGACTGCAACAGCGAATACGATTTTGCCGACGCCGTTTCGGTAACCTCCAAATTGACCATATTCCTCGGCACATCGTACTTTTCGAGTATGGCGTTTATATCGTCCGTGATTTCGGGGTGCATACACTGAATGACGGATAAGTTGACGTCGATAAAGTCTATTCCGTAGTCCTGCGGGCAGTCGTTTTTAATAAACCTGCACACCTCTTCCATTACGAAATGACCGATTTCAACTATCTTGCCCGTCTCCTCCGCAATGGGGATAAATTCGTCGGGACCGATAAAACCGATTTCTGAATCGATTAGCCTTATTAACGCCTCGCACGAGCTTATGCGCTTTTCCGCAACCGAATAGATGGGCTGATAGTAAACTTCAAAGCCCTTGTTTTTGAGGGCGTTTTGTATGGCGTATTCCACATGCTCCCTGCGACGGGATTTTTCCACCGCCTCTTTATCGGCGATGTGAACTTTATCGGACGCCTTTGCAATCGAACGGTAATATCTTAAAATTTCCTCCAAATCCGATACTTGGTCGGTTATGGTAGGCATTGCAATCAAACAGCCCGTAAATGCAATGCGTATTTTCGTTTCGTTAACTTCGACGGGCTCTTCAAACACGGCTTTGAACTTGGGTTCAAACTCTTGATATTCCGCCTCGTCGTTAAAGTTTATGGCGAAGCGAGCTCCGTTTAAGCGGAATAACAACAGCTTTTTGGGGAGTATAGCCTTTATACGGTCTGCCATTTCCTTGATTACTTCGTTACCGCCCCTTATGCCGAACGTCGTGTTGACGATTGCCATATTGCTAAGCTCGAACACGAACGCAAGGAAGGGTTTGCCCGAATGTAACCTCTCGTTGGTACGGTATAGGTGAGTGCGGCTGTTAAACATTCCGCTGACGTGGTCAATCTCGTCTTCGGGGCGTTGCAACGTGACGTAGACGAGAAGTACCGCAATCGAAAGAGCGAACGAGCTGAGTTGTATCTGGTATGCAATAACTTCAAATATAAGCAATATCTGCCATACATTCGCAAAGGCGTTTATTGCGCTGAAAAAATAGACGTTAAGCCGTTGCGTAAAGCTCAGCTTAGATTTATTCATTAATACGATAAAGACTGCGCACAACGTAGAAAGAAGCTGACCTGCGTTGACTATCGAGCCGTAAACGCTCTTATGAATTTCAACCGCCCCGCTGACTGTGAGGATATTCAATAAAAGACCTATCCCGACGACCGCACAAAGATTTATCACTGCGATGCGGCACCAGGCGTTCTTGCTTGCGTTTTTATAGACGAGGTGCGCCACATACATAAAGAATACGACGCCCGCAAGATTGTAAAACGCCTCATAGAAAATTTGAAGTATGTTGCAGACTAACGGGGCTATGTAGAACACGCTTTGCAGTACGCAGAAAAGGTTGAATACCGACGCCGCAAGCGAACAGCCCGCAAGCAAATAGAATAGCTTTGTCAGCGTGTTGTTGATTTTCTTATTTATATAGAAATTGACAAGGACAATAGCGTTTATTACTATAGCGCAAATATCAAAACTGCAATACGGCAAATTATGCATGCCGACTGTAAACTTCGCTAAAATATCAAAAGACATACGCATTTACCTCCTTGCATTGAATGAAAATCACGTTAAAGGCAACTTTACGCCTTTAACGATTTTAATTATAGCACCGTGATTTTATTTTTTCAATATCCGTTTAAAACCTTTTGCAAAAAAGTTACGAATATTTAAGATTAGCACTGCTTATATAATCGCTTAATCGACAGTAGCGAGCCTTGCGCACAGCTGAGGCGACGAAAGAATCGTACAGCCGCCTATTACCGACGCAAGCGAGGGTTCTTCGCAGACGTTGACGGGTATTTCCAACTTTGCCGAAACGTAGTCGGGAAGACCGTCCATCTTCGAGAGCCCGCCCGAAAGATAAACGCCGCCCTGCGCCACGGCAGAGGAAACTTCGGCGGGCAAGTCCGAAAGAACCGCCCTGACGTATTCGCAGATTTTATCGACGTAGAGGCGAATAACCTCCTCTAAGTCGTACGAGTTGACCGCCTTTTGATAGGGGTTGCCGCTTTTTATATCCCTGCCGCCTACCACCATCGTCTTATTGTCGTCCTCGATTAAACTGCCGACGGTGTTTTTTAACTTTTCCGCCGTGTTTGCGCCTATGCGGACGGAGTACTTGTCCGCAATCAAATCCATAATATGCACGTCGATATTGCCGCCGCCCAAATTAACCGTAAAGCCAGAGATTATACCGTCCAACGAAAAGACGGCTACGTCGCTCTTGCCGTAGCCCAAATCAAGGCAGAAGACGGGTCGGGTTTTCGAGATAGTGACATTGTGACCGAGCACTGCGGCGTAGGGCGTACGGGTAAAGTATACCCTACCTATTCCGCAATCTGCGGCGAGGTCGGCGTACTTACCCCTCAATTTTTCATCCGCACTACAGGATACGACGAACATAACCTCCGTCTTAAACGCCTTGCGTGGAGTTATTTCAATCTTGTTTAAAAAGTACTTTAAAAGCTGAGCCATAAGCTCGGGGTGGACTATATCGCCCTCAAAGACGGGGTTTACTATGCGGGTGTCCTTTGCGGCTTTGCCCGAAAGCTCCCTTGCGGTGTTGCCGAAAGCCTTGACGACTAAACCGCCGTCCTCCTCGGCAACGGCGACGCAAGTCGCCTCCGAAAGGACGACGCCGCAACCCAACATATATATTTTGGTAGTCCAACTACCCAAATCGATTACAAGTCTATTCATTTTTTCCTACTCAACGCCCTTAATTCAAAGCGTCCTTGACCATAGTTTTAACTAGCTCTACGGGAAGACCGACCACGTTGGAGTAACTGCCCGAATAGCTCTTTACCACGCCGCCGTCCTGTATGCCGTAACTGCCCGCCTTATCCATAGGCGAGCCGCCCGAAACATAACTTTCTATAAATTCGTCCGAAAGGTCATTGAACGTGACTTCGGTTACGTCCACCTTTAAAAGCCGCTTTTCTTTAGTGCGTACGCATACGCCCGTCATAACCCGATGCGTTTTACCCGATAACGCCTTTAAGGTGTCTATTGCGTCCCGTTCGTCTTTGGGCTTGCCTAAAATTTTACCGTTGAATACGACAATCGTATCACAGCCTATGACGAGGCAATCGGTATGCGAAGAGAAAACCTCGTCGCACTTTTGCCCTGCGAGGGCGGCGACGTAGTCTTCGGGCGGAAGGCTTTTATCCGCACGTTCCTGCCCCGTTGCGGGTATAATCTCGAATTGAGGAATAATCTTCGACAAAAGCTCCTTTCTGCGAGGAGATGCGCTTGCTAAAATGACCATACGTTAAACCCGAAGGTTAAAGCCCTTAAAACAAATGCCGCAGAATGCGGCATTTGAGTATCGTATTGCTTTTAAAATTAAAGTATTTCTAAGTTCTTGCGGAAGGACTTCTTGAATTCGCCTGCGGCGGCAAGAGCGTCCCTTATTTCCAAGGTGGCGTCGCCCTCGACTTCCGTCTTCATAATGACGGAATCGCCTAAAATATCGCAGTTAATTCCCTTAACTACGCCCGACATACTCCTGTCCAAGCTCTCTGCAATGCGCAGCATAACGCCGAGGCGCTTGACGATTTCGACGTCGTCCTCCTGCAATACGTCCCTATAGCGATTCCACTCGTAGGCGTTTATGTCTTCCTTTTTATGACAGCAAGCCGTAAATGCGGCAAGCACGATTTCCCTATGGGTTACGCCGTAAAGGGTTGAATTCAAAATCATATAACAGCTGTGGCGCTGATGATTGTAATATTTAATTCTCATACCGCAGTCGTGCAAGGTAGCGGCAATTTTAAGCACCTTTAAATACTGTCTCGGGAATTTGTGCAAAACACGGAGCTGTTTGAAAAGCTGAACGCTTAAATTTACGACGTGCTCGACGTGCTTTTCGTCGCAACCGTAGTATTTTACGAGCGTCGTGAGCGAATAGTTCATAACGTCCGATACGGGTTTATCTATAGTTGAAGGCAACGCCTGATTGAACATAATACCTTCTCTCAAGCCCGAGCCCGAAATGGTAAAGTTATCGAAGTTGCATTTGCCGATAAACACCTTGATGATTGCAAGTGCGGCGGGAAGGATATCCGCACGCTCGGCAGATAAACCCTTAATCTTCTTTTTCTTGTCGAGGTCGAGAACCTTTATCATATCGTAGACGGGATAGAAGTCCTCCGCTGCAAGATTGAAGTTGTGCACGGTATCCAAGGGATATTTATGCACCATTTTGGTTATCTTAAAGAGGTTGCGGAAAGAGCCGCCCACGCCTATAAGCTGCGTGTCGGGGTCGATTTCATTGAGCCACTCGATACCGTCTAATTGCTCGGCAACATATTCCTCCATCTTCGCCGCCTGTTCTTCAGGCTTTAAAGCGGGGTCGGAAAAGAGGTCGGTCAAAGTAACCGCACCTAACGGAATTGTTGCATAGTTGAGCATATTCCTGCGGTTGTAGTAGACGATTTTGGTACAGCCGCCGCCGATTTCCAAAATGACGCCTTTGGGAATATCCATAGTATTGATTACGCCACGGTAGACGAGAGTACACTCCTCCTCCGCAGACAATACACGAAGTTTAATGCCGCAACTCGTTTGAATTTCGTCTAAGAACGAACGCTGATTCTTTGCACGGCGGACCGCCTCGGTCGCAACGGCGATTATACGGGTCGCACCGCTTGCGTCGCACAGCCTTTTGAACATACGCAAAGTCTTGATGGTTTCGGCTACACGCTGAGGCTTTAAAAAGCCGTCACGCTCCATATCCTGACCAAGCCTAACGCTTTCCTTAAGTTCGTCCACGACCATAAAATAGCCCTGTTCGAAAAGGTTTACGATGACGAGTCTTGCTGAGTTGGACCCAAGGTCAATTATGCCTATTTTTTCCAAAATATTTCCTCTCCTTTCCGAGCAAAATTATTGCCCGAAATGTCTTTCAAAATTACGATTTATATGTAAAAAAAACTTTTTACCACTATGACTAATTATAGCACTCGCAGTCAGTTTTGTATAGAGATTTTAAAAATTATTGTGCAAATTGCACAAAAAATTAAAGGCGGCTTTGCGCCGCCGTACGTTTATTGACCGTAAAGAGGTATTTTAACCGCCTTAACCTTACAAATCTGCAATGCGCTTATGGGAAAGCGGACAGACGTAATCGGGTACGATTTCCTTAAGCGGGGTCAAGACGAAATCCCTGTTCTTATAGTCGGGGTGGGGTATACATAGCCCCTCCTCTTCCACGACCTTATTGCCGAAAAATACTATATCTATATCGAGAGTTCTGTCCGCCCAGCGACGGGAGCGCACTCTGCCGCCCTCCTCCTCGATAGCGTGAATCGTATTTAAAAGTTCACGGGGGGAGAGAATAGTGTTTATAAGTACTGCGCCGTTTAAAAATTCATTTTGCGCAACGCCGCCGTAGGGTTTGGTTTTTATAAAGCTCGAAACCTTTAAAACTTCTACCCCGTCGCATTTTGCAAGCTGACCCACGGCAAAATTTAACGCTCCCTCCCTGTCGCCCTCGCTTGAGCCGAGCGATAAGACGACAGCGTTACGCTCTACCCTTGCGGTAACAAACACATCCCCGAACGGGTGAGGTATGGGTGCATGAGGTTTATGAACGATTACTTCCACCGACTTTATTATGGGGAACGACTGAATGACTTTTACCGCCGCACCGTAAGCAAGCCTTTCGATAAGATTGAAGGAATTTTGCTTGCAGTAATTTGTGACAATAGTACACACTTCAGCGTAGTTTACCGTCTGCTCCACGTCGTCGGACAGAGCGGCGGCGGAAATATCGCAGTCGATTGCAATATCGAACACGAAGGGCTGAGGTTCGCACCTTTCGCTATCCAACACGCCGTGGCAAGCGGAGACCTTTACACCCTTGATATTAATTGCGCTCATATTCCTCCT
>JBJFAF010000192.1:0-1815 GCA_051887755.1 Candidatus Coproplasma sp. | reverse complement strand
TAGCAACTCATCTAACGTATGGCTGCTTGCCGCATCTATTGCAATCGTAGTTGCAATACTCGTTGCAATCATTGCGATACTCGTTAAACAGTTTATCAGCAAGTACGGCAAGACGAGAAAGCACGTTGGCAAGAACACATACAACTTCAACAAGAACAAGCGCTACGTTAAAAAGTACGTCAAGGCAAACGGCGACGCACCCGAAGTAACCGACGAGCTTGACGGCGAGATTGGCGATGATAAGCCCGTTGAGGAAACTGACGAGCAGTCCGTTGAAGAACAGCCTACCGCCCCTGTTGAAGAGCAGACGGAAGTCGTTGAAGAAACGCCTGCAACCGAAGAAAAGCCCGTTGAAGAAAACGGCAACGAAGGCGAAGACAAAAAGTCTGAGTAATTCGGTTAAATAATTCATTACAGCGTTAGCGGCATAACGAATTTATTCGCTATGCCGCTAATATTTATAGATAGAAAAAGGCGGCTCGGGAACAACCCGAGCCGCCTTAAATTTTTCACATATCTAAATTCTTATACCCTTAGGCAGATGGTTTTTTGCAGTACCGTTTACCGCCTTGCACCACCCGAGCGGATAATTAAAATACGTTACCAAGTTCCAACCGCTTTTGCTTTCGTCGCAACTGAACGTCAATCCCTTAAGATAGTCGATTGCGGTTTGTTCGTCTACTTCTATACAGTTCGCCTCCCCGCATTTTAGGCACATAGCAAGCGAATGAGAGGGTTCGAACCGCTCTCCCTTAAACTCGCCCAAGGGCACGCCCGCACGCATAATCTGCAAGCCGTCGACTTGCGGGAAGTCGTTCGGCAGTGAATACAACTCGTCCCCCGCCATATGCAGATTATCAAATTTAATCTTAAGATAACGGCTCTCAAAATCACGGTAAAGCGCAATTTTTTTTGCAGGGGCTTGAGGGCGTAAAACTCGAACCTTACGTTCGCCGTCGCCGCCGTTTTTCTGCAACAGAGCTACGAAATGTCCTTCGCCCATAACCTCGTGCGGTAATAATTTATGCTGTTTTATAAGGGAAAAGTCGGGGAAACTATTTAAAAATTCTTCAACCTGTAATTCGTCCTCTTTGGGTGCAAAAGTGCAAGTTGAATAGACCATTAGTCCGCCTGTCTTAAGCACGCTTTGGGCACACTCTAATATTCCCTTTTGACGGGCGGCGCATAGCTCTACGTTTTTTTCGCTCCATTCGGTTACGGCGTTTGGCTCTTTTAAAAACATTCCCTCGCCTGAGCAGGGCGCATCTACGAGCACTTTATCAAAATAGCCCCCGAACGCCTTTGCAATTTTTTCGGGCGAAGCGCAGGTTACGACGGCGTTTTTAATGCCGAGACGTTCCACGTTCCTCGATAATATCTTAGCCCTTGAGTAGTCGATTTCATTTAAAACCACTAACCCCTCGCCCTTTAAAGCCTGAGCCAGCTGAGTGCCTTTACCGCCGGGGGCAGAACATAAATCTAAGACTTTTTCGTCGGACTGAACGGACAAAAGCGGTGCGGCAGACATTGCGGAAGGCTCTTGAACATAGTAAAGCCCTGCCGCATGAAATACCGTTTTTCCCGCCTTTTCCTCCGTAACGTAAAATCCGTTCGGCTCCCATGCAACCTGCGAGAGCACGAACGGCGAGATTTTTTTGAAATCCTGAACGCTGATTTTTAACGTATTGATGCGGATTGCCTTATAGGGCTGTCTGTCATATGAGGCTAAAAACGCCTGTGCGTCGTCTTTTAAATCGTTTTTAATCCTGTCAACGAACTCTGCGGGCAACTCAATCATCTATAAGCTCCATTAGT
>JBJFAF010000191.1:0-7446 GCA_051887755.1 Candidatus Coproplasma sp. | reverse complement strand
CGATATCGGCTCGGTGGCAAGGGCAAGAAAGGTCGCCGCAAAGATGGACGCAAAAATGGCGATTATCGATAAGCGCCGTCCCAAGGCGAATATGATGGAAGTTATGAACATCATCGGCGACGTAGAGGGCAAAAATTGCCTTATGGTCGACGATATGATTGATACCGCAGGTACAATTGTTCAGGGCGCAAAGGCGTTAAAGGAGGCAGGAGCAAAGGAGATTTATGCTTGCTGTTCTCACGGCGTTTTATCGGGTCCTGCAATCGACAGGCTTGCCGCATCGCCTATAACCGAGCTTGCAATTTTAGATACCATCAACATTCCTCAGGAAAAGATGTTGCCTATATTCAAAATCATATCCACCGCAAGCATCTTTGCAAACGCAATCGAAAACGTATATCTCGACAAGCCTATGTCTAAGATTTACGACTGATTGATTTAGTATACTTACGCAAGCCACGGGCTAACCGTGGCTTAATTCATAATAGGCGATTTTTACGCTAAAACTTATAAGGGTATAATATGTATATAATAGTAGGCTTAGGCAACCCCGAACAGCAGTACTTTAAAACCTTTCATAATATGGGTTGGCTTGCCGTCGGCGATGCGGCGAATATTTTGGGCGTAAAGTTCAAAAAGAAAGAATGTGAAGCACAGACGGCGGAAGCGCATATAAACGGCGAAAAGGTCATTTTAGCGCAACCGCTTACCTATATGAACAACTCAGGCAGGGCGGTAAAACAGCTTTTGGCGAAGTATAAAGCCACGCCCGACGAGCTTATCGTCATCTACGACGACTACGATATCCCTAAGGGAAAAATTCGTATCCGCCCCGAAGGGAGTGCGGGCACGCACAACGGTATGCGTTCGGTTATTGCGGAAATCGGCACTCAAAATTTTGCCCGTATCCGAGTGGGTATCCGTGACGAGGCTGTCAATATTCCCATCATAAACTACGTTTTATCCAATGTTAAAGCCGAAGACTACGATTTGTTTATCGGCGCTTGCAATAGGGCGGCGCAGGCGGCAATCGCCTTTGCAAAGGGTATGCCCGTCGAACAGGTTATGACTGCGTTCAACGGCTAACCCTGTAAAATAAGCTTTAAACTTGACCCTGCAATTTTGCCGTTGCTAAAAGTTAATTTAAATATTAAAAATAATTAATTTTTGGCTGTTAATTAGATGAAAAGAGGTTTTTTCAACCCTGAATATTTACAAGGGGAATACCCCTCGATAAAGGAAGATATCCGCCTCGGCGTGCCGACGGCGGTTTTCGGCGTTGCAGACAGCGTAAAATATCTCACTGCGTCCGTATGCGAAAGACCCGTTTTATACGTCTGCGCAACCCCCGTTGCGGCGGCGGAGGCTTATTCCGCCATATCCGTTCTCTCGGGCAAAAAGTGCGCTTACCTTACGGCTAAGGACGATGTTTTGCTGTATAAATCTGCTGTTTCGAAGGACGCCCTTTTTAAGAGGATAGAGGGTTTGTGCGGCGTTTTAGGTGGTGCGGAAATTATCGTCTGCGACGTGGAGGCGGCTATTCAGCTCGTACCCGATAAACTCCCCGCAATTGCTATAAATAAGGGAAGGGAATACGATTACGCTGCTCTGCCCTCTCTGCTTATAAAGATGGGATATAGCCGTGAATACACGGTGGAAAGTAAAGGCGCTTTTGCAATACGGGGCGACATTTTAGATATATTCCCCGTCGGTGCGGAAAACCCCGTTAGGGTAGATTTCTTCGGCGACGAGGCGGAGCGTATCCGCCCGTACGATGCGGTAAGCGGAGAAAGATTGCCCGATATCGACGGCGTAGTTATCCTGCCTGCAATAGATTGCTATATAGACGACGGCGAAGAGGAAAGCCTCTGCGCCGAGCTGGATAAGGAGGTCAAAGACTGCAAGAGCAACGCTCAGTATAAACGCCTTTCTTCGCTCTGTGCCGAACTAAAAGAAAAGCTTGCGGCAAACACGCCCTTTGCAGGGCAGGACTTTTTATATCCCCGCCTTAAGTGTGCCCGTACGCTCTTCGATATTATGCCTCCGCAGACGCTAATCATCTTCGATGAATGTAAGCCCGTTTCGGATAGATTGCATGCGCTTGAAAAGGAGCATTTGGAAAGGTTTAAAGAGCTTAGAGAGGGCGGCGAAGTCTGTAGCTTTTCTACAAGTCAATTCTTGACCGAAGAGGAGTTTATAGGCGGTGCGACGAAGTATCTCAATATGGCGTTGCAGACCTTCACCACGCAAATTCCGTTTTTCAAGCCGCTCAAAACCTACAATTTGAAATACGTTCCCTCGCCCTCGTATTTAAACAACGTTCCCCTGCTTGCGGAGGACGTAAAGCATTGGCTTTCGGGCGGCTACAGGGTCATTATTTTTGCCGACGGCGTAAACCATTACGAAAGGCTTTTAGAGGTATTGCACGAGGCATATATAGGGGTTAATCCCCTTCCCGACCGCTTAGATGCGCTTTTAGACGTATGCGTTTCGTCCGAGTCGCTCTCCAAGGGCTTTATTCTGCACGATGCAAAGCTCGCCGTAGTCGGCAGCGGAAACATCTTTACCAAAACTACTCAGAAGCGGATAAGAAAGCGCAGGGGCGATATGTTCTCTGCGCCCGAGATAGGCGACTACGCCGTACACGAAAAGCACGGCGTCGGCAAGATTACGGGCACGCAGAAGATTGAAACGACGGACGGCATAAAGGAATACGTTGCCATTCAATACCGTGGCGGAGACGTCTTATACGTCCCCGTAGAGCAGATGGATACCCTCTCCAAATACGTCGGGGAGGATAACCCCACTCTCTCGAAAATCGGCGGAGCGGAATTCGAAAGGGTAAAAGAGAGGGTGCGCCAGTCGGTGCGCAAGCTTGCATTCGACTTAAAGCTCTTATATGCCGAGAGGGAGGAGCGCAAAGGTTTTGCCTTCCCTGAAAACCGCTCTATGATGGAGGAGTTCGAGGACGCATTCGAGTACGAAGAAACACCCGACCAGCTCACCTGCATAGAGGAGATAAAGTCCGATATGTGTTCGGATAAGGTTATGGATAGGCTTTTATGCGGCGACGTGGGCTACGGCAAGACCGAAGTTGCCTTAAGGGCGGCGTACTTGTGCGTGCTTGGCGGTAAGCAGGCTGCGTTGATGTGCCCCAGCACCATTCTCTCCGAACAGCATTTCAACACGGCGGTAAAGCGCTTTGAAGAATTCGGCGTCAGGGTAGATAAGCTCAACCGTTTCAAAACCCCGAAACAGCAGGAGGAGACGGTTAAAAGTCTGCAAAACGGCGAAATAGATTTAATTATAGGCACTCACAGGCTTTTGTCCGACGACGTAAAATTCAAGGACTTAGGCTTGCTCATACTCGACGAGGAACAGCGTTTCGGCGTCGAACATAAGGAAAAGATTAAGCATATAAAGAACAATATCGACTGCCTTACTATGACTGCGACCCCCATACCCAGAACGTTGCATATGTCGCTTTCGGGCATAAGGGATATAAGCACGATAAGCACACCTCCCGGCAGAAGATTGCCCGTCCAGACCTATGTGGTTGAAGAGAGCGAAACGCTTATAAGGGACGCAGTTTTAAGGGAAATTACGAGGGGCGGTCAGGTGTTTATTCTCTACAACCGTGTGGAGACCATTTCCGAATTTGCAGGCAGAATTGCAAGGATAATTCCCGAGGCGAAGGTCGTCTACGCCCACGGCAGAATGGACAAAAACCTGCTTGAGGGTAACGTTTTCTCCTTCTACAGGGGTGAAAAAAACGTACTCGTCACGACTACGATTATCGAAAACGGCATAGATTTACCCAACGCCAACACCATAATCGTCATCGATGCAGACAGGCTCGGCATATCACAGCTCTATCAGCTCAGGGGCAGGGTAGGCAGAGGTTCTCGCCTTGCGTCGGCGTACTTTACGTTCAAGCCCGAAAAGGTTATGACGAGCGATGCGGCGGAGAGGTTAAAGGCGATAATGCAGTTTACCGAGCTCGGTTCGGGCTTTAAAATCGCAATGCGCGATTTGGAAATAAGGGGTGCGGGCAACGTCTTAGGCGCAGAACAGCACGGTCATATGGATAAGGTCGGCTACGAGCTTTACTCGAAGATTTTAAAGGAAGAGGTCTCGGGCGAAAAGCAGTTTACGGCAGAGCTTGATATTAAAGCGGGTGCGTATATTCCCGAACGCTATATCGAAAGCAGTGCAGGCAGAATGGACTGCTACAAGCAGATTGCGGAAATCCGCTCCGTGGACGACTATAAGCGTGTTTTGCGCAGTATGGAGGACAACTACGGCGAAGTACCCGACGAGGTTTTAAACCTTCTCGTCATTGCGGTTTTAAAGAGCTACGCCGCAAAATTCAACGTCAAAAAGATAACCGTCGACCCTCAGGGCGGCTGTTTGGAATTGCCGTCTATCAACAGCTTAAAGGACGTCCGCCTTGCCTCCGCAATCGATAATTACAAAAGGGAAGTCACCCTTTCTATGGCAAAAGTTCCTCAAGTGGTATTCAGACCGCAGGCAACGCAAACCAAAACTATGTTAGGTATGACAAAATTTTTGAAATTTGCGCTAAGTTTTAATCAAAATACTTAAAAATAATTTGTCTTTACGCATTTTATAGTATATAATAAAACGGATAATCGATTTATAATGATAATTCTCATTCAGGGGTTTTTCAATGAAAAAACTTAAAAGCAAACTGATTGCAATTGCGGCGGTAGCCGTATCAATAACGATGGGCGCATCGCTTTGCGGCTGCGTAACTTTGAACGAGAGGGACATCAAGCAGACCGTCTCTACGGTAAACATATCGGCAAGCTCCGATTTTAAGACGGAGTTCGGCAGCTATGCAGACGCAATCGAAACCGAAACCGTGACTAAGATGGACTTAATCGTCGCTTATTTGAACACGGGCTACAGCTACGTTCAGCAGGGCTACTCCTATGCAGAGGTATTCGATATGCTTTCGGATGCGTTGGTTGAAAACGCAGTCGTAACACAGTACGCCACTACCTACGTTTTAAAGAGTAAGTCCGAAGAGGGAACGTTAAACCTTACCGACTACCAGTCGAAGGAAACCGAGAAGGAGAGATATGAATGCCTGCTCGGCGGCGAAAATTCAGAGGGCGTGAAGAAGGCGAAGTATTCGTTAAATTCCTCGCTCAACAGCGTGTTAGACAGCTATGAAAAGAATTTCATCAAATCGAACGACGAGGATAGCTATACGGGTTCGGATTCCCGTACGACCCCTACGGGCGTAGATACCCTTAAGGACGATTATATCCCTGAGGATTACGGCGTATATACGGGCTACACGGGCTATCTCCTTGCCGATGCGGGTAGCGATTACGAGCCTGTTGAAGGCACCAACCGCACCACTCGCCGCAAAGCGTATTCAGCGTTTATCAACTATCTTAAAAACAACTACCTCCTTGGTTCTAACGAAACGGATAACACCGTAATTCACAACTTGAGCTACGTTCAGGATTTGTACGTTTCCCAGCTTAAACAGCAGGTTATAAACGAATTCAGCGATATGTTCGAAGAGGACAGGGAAGCGGTCATCACCACCGTTGAAAACGGCGTCTACACCTACGTTCAGGGCAGGTATCAGAAAATCTACGACGAGCAGGTTGCATCTTACGACGATACGTCTTCGTTTGAAACGGCTATGGACAATTTGTCCGATTCCTCGTTTGTACTCTACAGCCCCTCCACGAAGGACGATACCGAAGAAATAGACGGCACTTACGGCACCTACGGCTACGTTTATAACATCTTGTTGCCCTTCAGCGATAAGCAGTCCGATAAGCTCACTGAATTGCAGTACTATCGTGACAATAACAGCTCCGTAACCGACAGCGATTATTTTGCGGACAGAAATAAGCTTTTAAAGGAAATCAAGACGACCGACCAGCGTTCTGCTTGGTTCAACGGCACGACCGACTATTCTTTCAAGGCAAGCGAAACGATGCCTGATTATTTCGGCTATGACAGCGGCAGAGAATATCTTTTCTTTGAAAACAACTTAACAAAGACCGATAAGTACGAAGCTTTGGATAAGTACGACGGCAGATATAGCTATAACGGCACCGTAAAGAAGAATGCGGACGGCAGCTATACTTTAACGCCCAACAAGCTGAATATCGACAATATGTTAGACGAGTTTGTTGCATACGTTAACCACGTTCTCGGCGGCGAAAAGGCGGCCTACAGCTACGGCGATAAATACGTCTTAGGTAATAAGGGTACGAACGTCGGCTACTACGCAACTACCGATTTCACTAAGGAAGACGACAAGGATGAGATAGATTATTCTAAACTCGTATACGCAACGGGTAAGGTAACGCTTTCCGACGGCTCTTACCAAAATATGTTCGTTAAGGATTGCGACCGCTATAAGGCGCTTTCGGCAGTAAACGAGTTGCAGTACGCATACACCACCGATACGGGTATACTTTCAAAATATATCGGTTATTCGGTATCGGCTTATTCCACCAGCTATATTAAGGAATTTGAGTACGCCGCTCAGCAGGCGATAAGAATGGGAGTAGGCACGTTCAAGGTTTGCGCAGGCGACTACGGTTGGCATATCATCTATGTAACCGACTCGTTCAGCTTTGAAGGCGGCGCAAAGTATACGCCCGAATTTACAGAGGAAAACGTGGCAAAGGAAGGCACGTTTGAAAATCGTTTCTACGAATGGATTAAGGAGTCCGATTTGACGAGTGAGGCTACGTTAAAGCGTTCCGAAATTATTCGCACGCTCGTCAACGACGACACGGTCAAGACGGATAAGAACGTTTATAAAGATTTATCTGAATTAGGGTCTTAATCTATGCAGTGGTGGGAAGCGTTAGTTTTAGGTTTAACACAGGGTTTAACTGAATTTTTGCCCGTATCCTCGTCGGGTCACTTGACCTTTTTGCAGAGGATATTGGGTAATACAATGCAGCACGGCATAGATTTTTTTGATAATCAGATTTTTTTCAACCTTATTTTACACCTGGGCACCTTGGTTGCTGTGTGTATAATATTCTGGAAGGATATAGTAGCTCTCTTCAAAAAACCCATAACTCTATTGTATTTAGTTGTTGCAACAATTCCTGCGGCAATTGTAGGCGTGTTGTTGGATGATGTTATTGAAAACAACGTATCTAAGGGTGCGTATGCAGGTATAATACTTGCGGTATTCTTCTTTATAACTGCGGCGTTGCTGTTTGCAACCGAGATTTACGCAAAGCGCAGAAAGAAGGTTTTACCCTTAAGCTGGCGCACGACTATACCTATGGGCGTTGCTCAGGCGGTTGCAATCTTACCCGGCATTTCGCGCAGCGGTTCAACCATAGCGGCAGGTATATTTGCCGGCGGCGACAACGACGAGGTTGCACATTTCTCTTTCTTAATGTCAATCCCGGTAATCTTAGGCGGCTT
>JBJFAF010000190.1:0-1850 GCA_051887755.1 Candidatus Coproplasma sp. | reverse complement strand
TATTTATCGTCTCGGTTGCCGTATCGGGCGGCGAGGTCATAGGCGAGCCTGCAATTAATTCCCGTGGGTTCGTGTTCGATTTCCACCGAGATTACAACAAGGAAATGCGTGAAGTAATCGACCGTGCCATAGAGGGCTACGACCTATCCCACGGGACGGTGGACGAGCTTAAAAAGACCATAAAAAAGGCGCTTAGAAACTACCTGATGAAGAAGACCAAACAATCGCCTATGGTCGTGCCTGTGGTGGTGGAACTGTAACAGGGGGGCTCTTCATATATACGTCGCAATACTGTGTCAGGCTGCGTTTTTCTCGGGTCATTTACGGCTAAGTAAACTCCCCGTCGAAAATACTCGCCTTCCTTGTCTTGCTTGCATCTATGAAGAGACGGAAACCCGTATAAGGTGAAAAGTATTTTAAACGCCGCATATATGCACGCCTAAACATATCAATTAAAGCACACTTATGGAAAAGAATATAAGCAATTCAACCGCATATGAATACGCACACAACGATACGTCCTCGCCCGAAAGGGAGTCAAGGACGTATGCGCTTAACCGCTTTAATTTTTGCGAGCAGGTTTTGCGCATAAGGAAGAGTGCGTTTGATAGGGATATACCCGTCTCTTCGGACGAAACGCTTGCATTTTTAAACATATGCGTTAAAATGGCAAAGCCTAAGAAAATTCTCGAAATCGGCACGGCGGTCGGCGTTTCGGGCATAACTATGCTAAACAGTTGCCCCACGGCGCACTTGACCACGCTTGAAGTTAATGCTGACTTTGCAAGCGAGGCGAAAGACAATTTCACCGCCGCAAATATGTCAAGCAGGGCAATCGTCGTCACGGGCGATGCGGCGCAAATTCTGCCCACGCTTACGGGTGAATATGATTTCATCTTTTTGGACGGACCAAAGGTGCAATATATCAAATATTTACCGCACTTAAAGCGGCTTTTAAGCAGCGGCGGCACGCTGTTTTCGGACGATATTTTAATGTACGGCTGGGTCAACGGTGAAAAGCCCGTTCCCCCCAAGCGCCGTATGCTCGTTCAGCATATAAAGGAATATTTACAAGCTATAACCACCGATAGTGAGTTAAGTACACAAATTGTCGACGTCGGAAACGGTGTTGCGTTAAGTATTAAAAAATAAAATCAAACTCTATCGTCACGAACTTAAGGTTCGTGACACTTTCCCTATTCTTTAGGGAAAGCAAGATTAAGGTGAAGAATATTTAAAAAAGGAAAAACTATGAAAGTAGAACTACTTGCCCCTGCAGGCAACTTCACTAAACTTAAGACGGCTTTTTATTTCGGCGCAGATGCGGCGTACATAGGCGGCAAGGCGTTCTCCTTGCGCTCATTTGCCGACAATTTCGACGGCGAAGAGCTTAAAATGGCGGTAGAGCTTGCGCACAGCTTAAACAAAAAGGTGTACGTAACCGCCAACGTTTTTGCACGCAACGCAGATTTGGGTGCGCTTGCGGATTACTTCAAATATCTCTATTCGATAGGCGTCGACGCCGCTATAATTTCGGACAGCGGTGTGGTCTACGCCGCAAAAAAGGCAGCCCCTGACCTTGCGGTGCACATCTCAACGCAGGCTAACTTAACCAACAAATACGCCGTTAAATTCTGGCAGGAACAGGGCGCAAGCCGTGCCATACTCGCAAGGGAATTATCGCTTGAAGAGATTGCCGAAATTCACTCCTTCGTCCCCGATATCGAGCTTGAAGCCTTCGTTCACGGCGCAATGTGCATATCCTATTCAGGCAGGTGCTTGCTTTCGGACTACCTTGCAGGCAGACCTTCCAACAGGGGCGAATGTGTGCAGGCGTGCAGGTGGAAGTA
>JBJFAF010000189.1:0-7547 GCA_051887755.1 Candidatus Coproplasma sp. | reverse complement strand
GCAGTCGGTCAGTGCGAGCTTATGTATTTTTACGATAAGTATTTTTCCGAATACCGCCAAAGCGTAGCACAGCTTTTGGTAACCGCAGAAGATTTGAACGGCGGTGAAAGGCTTGTAAACTTCGGCAACACGGTCGAAAGACTGCTTGATTTGGGCGCTTTACCTATAATCAACGAAAACGACACGGTCGCTACGGCGGAAATTTCTGTCAGCGACAACGACACGCTTTCTGCCTTAGTTGCGGTAACCGTAAAAGCTGACCTTTTAATACTGCTTTCGGACATAGACGGGCTGTATTCTGCCGACCCCCATAAAGACGGCAACGCTAAATTAATTCCTTTAGTCGATGAAATCACGCCCGAAATAGAGAATATTGCGGGCGGTTCGGTAAGCGGTTTAGGCACGGGCGGAATGGCGACGAAAATTCACGCCGCATCGCTGTGTATGCAAGCGGGTGCGGATATGGTAATAGTCAACGGTGCAACGCCGGAAATCGTCTACGACGTAATCGACGGCAAAGCGGTAGGAACTAAATTTACGGGTAAAAAAATATGACCACTCGGGAAATATTAGAGAGAACGAAATCTGTAAAGAGTTCGGTCGCAACGTTAGATGCGAAAGCTAAAAACGAGGCTCTTTACGCTATTGCTGACGCTCTTGAAGAGAACAGCGGGGACATATTAAAGGCAAACGCCCTTGATATGCAGGCGGTAAAGGGAATTATCTCCGATGTAATGCTCGACAGATTGCTATTAACCGATAAGCGTATCAAGGCAATGGCGGACGGCGTAAGGGCAGTTGCTAAACTTCCCAACCCGACGGGCAACGTCTTAGAAGAGAGTGTGCGCCCCGACGGACTTAAAATAACCAAACTTTCCGTGCCTTTGGGCGTGGTGGCAATAATCTACGAAAGCCGCCCCAACGTAACTTCCGATGCGGCGGCGCTGTGCATTAAAAGCGGTAACGCCTGCGTTTTGCGTACGGGCAAGGAGGCGCACCGCTCTGCCGAGGCTATAGTTTCAGCTATGCGCAAGGGGCTTGAAAGAGTAGGAGTAGACCCCTATTCAATCGGTTTTATAGAGGACGTATCCCGTGATAGTGCAGTAGAGCTTATGACGGCTAAAGGGTATATAGATTTGCTCATTCCGAGGGGCGGCGCAGGGCTAATAAAAGCGTGTGTTGAAAACGCCAAAGTGCCCTGTATTGAAACGGGTACGGGCATCTGCCATATATACGTTGACGGCGGAGCGGACTTTGATAAGGCGTTAAAGATTATCGAAAACGCAAAGTGTTCACGTCCTTCGGTATGCAATGCAATGGAGGTTTGCCTCGTCGATAAAAAGATTGTTGGTGAATTTTTACCCATTTTATGGGAGAGGTTGGTTAATTGCAGGGAGCAAAATCCCGTCAAGTTTATCTGCGATGAAAATTGCTACGCCGTTTTGGGCGGTATGCCTAATTGCGAAAAGGCAACGGCAACAGATTTCGACACCGAATTTTTAGACTATAAAATGGCGGTGGCGGCAGTTGACGGTGTGGGCGGTGCGATTGCTCACGTTTCTGCTCATTCAACGGGGCACAGCGACTGTATCGTAACTGAAGATAAAAACGCCGCCGACTGTTTCGTTGCGGCAATAGACAGTGCGGCTGTCTATGTAAATGCCTCCACGAGGTTCACCGATGGCGGGGAGTTCGGTCTCGGGTGCGAGATGGGCATATCCACTCAAAAATTGCACGCAAGAGGACCTATGGGATTAAAGGAGCTTACAACCTACAAATACGTCGTAACGGGCAATGGTAATATAAGGTAAAATTTATAATAAATAAAGCCGTGCGAAACGTTTTCGCACGGCTTAAACTTTGTAATAATTATTTTAAAAGTTCAAAATTATATGGGTCAAACGGTTTGGTCTTATTTGTCTTTGAACCGTCTGAAGCTGTAAACAATTCAGCTACTGCTTCTGCGCCGTCGCCTTCGGTTATAATAGCTATGACTATTAGCACCGCAAGTAAAAGCACCGTAAACGAACAGACGGTAAGGTTATGAATTAGCATATTTAAATCTTTTGCCCTTGCAGAAAGCGTTAAAACGTGTGCGGCAAGCGTCATAAACAAAAACAGCGCAAAGGCGAATACATACGGGGAAACAAATACCGTAAGCAGAATTTCTGCGGTCAAAACAATCAAAAGATACACAATTCCGCATACTATATGGTGTTTTTCAAACAAAGGCGTTTTAGTAAACAGGCAGAATATACCGAACAAAGCCGCAGTACCAAAAGCAATCAACGCCAACTGCCATACGGGTGGGAAGAACCCTAAATGCGTGTACATACTGCTGATTGCAATACCTACGGCAAGGGCGTTAGCGATTATAACGGGCATGTACGAAGTTTTTTTAACGGTTAGCGCAATTACGCCGCAGATAACGACTATTCCTGTGCCCGTTCCAACGCCGACGAATTTATTAAGTGTAAACAGCGAAAATATCGCAAGCCCTATAAAGGTCAGCGCAACTGAAATTACGCAGAACGAAAAAACTATAAGTCTTTTATTGTTTAAAAGCGTCTTTGTATCCATATTTTTATTTTATCATTTTCATCTATGGGTGGCAACACTTTCGTTAAAATTTTATTGCTTTTATCATAACCGTGTGTAAAAGGCACAACTTTTTAAAAGATAGGCTAATTGCTATCAGTATATTGACAAGGTAGCGCTTATTTGATAAAATTAAAATGCCTTATTTGCAGGGGTTAAGTAGATGTTAGATACGTTCTTAACAACCGTTAACGCAGTAGTGCCGATAATACTCCTTATATTGCTCGGCTATCTTTTAAAGCGGTTTAAATTTCTCAATCAAAACTTTATAAAAATCGGCAATAAGTTCGTATTCAGAGTATGCCTTCCGTGTATGCTCTTTATAAACATTTACGACAGTATGAAGAGCTTTGCGGACATTGATTGGACGGTTGCGATTTACGCCGTCGTAATGATTGTCGCAATATTCGGGCTCGGGCTTTTAACAGCCGTTTTAACCACGAAGGACAACAAGCGCAGAGGCGTTATATTGCAGTGTACTTTCCGCAGTAATTTTGCGATAATCGGGCTCACTCTTGTCGAAAGATTGGGCGGCGATACGGCGATAGCGGGAATTATTTCGGCGTTTTCGATACCCGTTTTCAATATTCTTGCTGTAATTGCTCTCTCTATTTTTACGGGCAATGAAGAGAACTCGGACGAGGCGAGTAGCGAACCCGTAAGTGCGGTCAATGCGGAGGGTTCGGCAAGCACTCTCATAGATGCGTCGAATGCGGCGGCAGTCGTTAAAAAGCCCGCTAAAAAGAGTAGTGTAAAGGGCATTTTATTGAACATAATTAAAAACCCTTTGATTATCGGCGTAGTCGTGGGGTTAATTTTCGTAGGTATAAGGGAAATAGAGGTAGCAGCTTGCGGCGTGCCTGCGGAGAGTATTCCATTCCGTTTCGATACTCAACTCAAATTTCTATATACGGCGGTTAAGGACTTAAAGGCGATTGCGTCGCCTCTTGCGTTAGTTATTCTCGGCGGTCAGTTTGAATTCTCCGCAGTTAAAGGTATGACCAAAGAAATCGTAGTGGCAACCGTATGGCGAATAGTTATAGCACCCTTGCTCGGTATAGGTATAGCCATACTGTTAACTTTATTTACGCCGATAAAATTCGGCTCGGACGTATACCCTACGTTAATAGCCCTTTTCGGCACACCTGTCGCCGTGTCGAGTGCGATTATGGCGGGAGAAATGAAAAACGACGAACAGCTTGCAACCCAACTCGTCGTGTGGACGAGCATAGGCTCTATTCTAACGATTTTCGTAATGGTATTCGTGCTTATGTCCTGCGGGTTCATAGCCATTTAAAAGGTTAAAGGTGGTTTATGTTTGATAAAGAGATTTTTAATGTAGGCGTTAAAGATTTAAATATAGATTTATTTGAGGGTATGTACTGCGTACCCGACGGAGTAACGTATAATTCTTACGTCGTTAAGGGCGAAAAAACGGCGATTATAGACTCGGTAGATGCGCATTTTGCCGATGAGTGGCTTACTAACGTCGAAAAGGCGCTTGGCGGAAAAACGCCCGACTATCTTATCGTACAGCATATGGAGCCCGACCACAGCGGTTCAATTGCCTCTTTTGTTGATAAGTATCCAAACGCCGTAGTCGTGGGCAACCAAAAGACTTTCGTTATGGCGGGCGAGTACTTCGGAAATAACTTCCCCGAAAACAGGCTCGTCATAAAAGACGGCGAAACTCTCGACTTGGGCGGCAGGACGCTTAAGTTTATATTTGCGCCTATGGTGCACTGGCCCGAGGTAACGTTCACTTACGACGAAACGTCGGCCACTCTGTTTTCCGCAGACGCATTCGGCTCATTCGGGACGAAAGGCGACGGTTGGGACGATGAGGCTCGCCGCTATTATATCGGGATAGTCGGTAAATACGGAGTGCAGGTGACTTCGGCTTTAAACAAATTAGGCGGATATAAATTAGATACGATTGCGCCTTTGCACGGTCAAACGCTTAGCGGAGAAAGAATTGCGCACGCAATTGAATTGTATTCAAAGTGGGCAAGCTATCAGCCCGAAAAGGAGGGCGTGCTAATCGCATATTCGTCAGTTTACGGTCATACGAAAGTCGCTGCCGAGTTGCTTGCATCGGAGCTTGAGGCGAGGGGGAATGACGCAAAAATTATCGACCTTGCCCGTAACGATTGGGCGGACAGTGTTGCGCAGGCATTCAAATATTCAAAGCTCGTATTGGCGACAACGACGTATAACGCCGCTATTTTTCCTGCCGCAAGAGAATTTATAAACAGGCTCGTAGAGAGGAATTATAAAAACCGGACGGTTGCGTTTGTCGAAAACGGCACTTGGGCGCCCGTATGTGCAAAGCTTATGCGCACTCAATTCGAAAATTGTAAGGATATTACTTTTGCGCTGAATACGGTTACGATTCATTCGGCGTTAAACGAGGAAAGCAGGGCGCAGATTACCGCCCTTGCCGACGAGCTTACACAAGATAGGTAAAAACTTTTAAGGAGAGAATATATGTCAAAAATCAAACAGCTTTTACAGGACTTTAAAAAGTTCATATCCCGCGGCAACGTGGTTGATATGGCGGTAGCGGTAATCATCGGCGGTGCTTTCAGCGCAATCGTAACCGCTTTAACCAACAAGATTTTAAGACCTCTTATCGACTGGGTTGCCGGCGGCGGCGAAGCTATAGGTCTTAAAACAATGCTTAAAACCGTCTACATAGACGGCGACGCAACGAAGGGTATCGATTTAACTAATTCCATATACCTTGATTGGGGTGCGTTAATTATGGCAATTATCGACTTCCTTCTCATTGCAATCGTGCTCTTTATCATTATCAAGTTGTTTATGGGCTTGCAGAATGCGAGGAACGGTTTAACCTCCGCCGAGGCTAAGTCCGACCGCAAGAGGGCAAGGGAGCTTAAAAAGGAAAAGGGCGTAAGCTACAAAGAGGCTATGGCTCAGGTTGCCGCAGAAAAGGCTGCCGCCGCAGAAGAGGAGGCAAAGAACGCCCCCGCACCTGCGCCTACTACCGACGAGCTCTTAACGCAGATAAGGGATTTGCTCGCCGCACAGAATAACTCTTCAAAGAGCGAATAATAAAAAAATACTTTGCCCGTTGCGCAAAAGCGCAACGGGCTACGAGTTTTTTAAGGTTTTTATGACGGCATTAAAAAATATTGTGCTTAAAATTAAAAATTTTTAATTTAAACACTTTTCTTTTAACAAGATATTGTGTTATAATCAAAATAGACTTTATAAATATTGTGTCAAACGGTGATAAAAGTCAATCCCGAGCGGAAAGCGGTTATAGCAAACCATACATTAAAGACGGCGATAACGGGCAAAAGTATCATTAAGGTAATATCTTTAAGCTTGAACCTTGTTATGAACATAGCGACGTAAATTCCGATTGCGCCGCCAAGCATTGCGGATAGCAACAGCTTACCGTCACCCGCAGTAGGTTTTGTCTCGTCGGTAGCAACGTCGTTTTTTATCGAAATCAACAGCATTACGGAATAGACGTTCACGGCAATGATATACGTTGCAAAGAGTATATAAAGCAATATCATACGCAAATAGTATGTATTAATTTTATCGTTTAAATACGGGGGTACGTTATGGCAAAAGTAGCTTTGGTTATGGGTTCTAAATCAGACCTTTCCGTCGTTAAACCTGCGGTCACGGTTTTAAAGAGCTTCGGGGTAGAGGTAGAAGTGCGAGTAATTTCCGCACACAGAACCCCCGACGAGGCGCACGCCTTTGCAAAGTGTGCAAAGGAAAACGGAATAGAGGTTATAATCTGCGCCGCAGGCAAGGCGGCTCATCTCGGCGGCGTAATCGCCGCATATACGACCTTGCCCGTTATCGGCTTGCCTGTAAAGACGGATATGATGGGCGGGCTTGACAGCCTTCTTTCAATCGTGCAGATGCCCTCGGGTATACCCGTTGCGACGGTCGGCGTAAACGGCGGTGAAAACGCAGGCGTGCTTGCCGCACAGATTTTGGGAATCAAGTATCCCGAAATCGCTGAAAAGCTTACGCAGTATAAGCAGAATATGAAAGATAAAATTAACGCAGACGATTCCGCTGTTCAAAAAGAAGCGGAAAATTTCTAACACGAAAAATACCCGCACACTTTGCGGGTTTTTGCATTAAAAAAACAATCTTCAAGGAGATAATAAACATATGGAAAAGAAAGAACAGCTTTACGAAGGCAAGGCTAAAAAGGTCTATGCTACCGAAAATCCCGACTACGTCATCGTATCCTACAAGGACGACGCAACCGCTTTCAACGGTCAAAAGAAGGGTACTATCGTCGGCAAGGGCGTAATCAACAATAAGATGAGCAACTATATGATGCAGCTGCTCGAAAAGAAGGGTATTCCCACTCACTTTGTAGAGCAGTTAAGCGACAGGGAAACGGTCGTTAAAAAAGTTCAGATAGTTCCCTTAGAGGTAATTATTAGAAACGTTGCCGCAGGCAGCTTTTCCAAGAGATACGGCGTAGCAGAAGGCACGAAACTTGCAGAACCCACCATCGAGTTCTCCTACAAGTGCGACGAGCTCAACGACCCCCTTATCAATACCTATCATGTATTCGCTTTGAACCTTGCTACCAAGGAAGAGGTTGCGACCATAACCAAGATGGCGTTCGCAATTAACGAGGCAATGAAGGAGTTCTTTAAGGAATTGAAGATTGATTTAATCGACTTCAAGCTTGAGTTCGGCAGGTTCCACGACCAAATCGTGCTTGCAGACGAAATTTCACCCGACACCTGCCGTTTCTGGGAGGCGGATACTTGGGATACCACTAAGCACGTCAGCCTCGATAAGGACCGTTTCCGCCGTGATTTAGGCGGCGTTGAAGACGCTTATGCTGAAATCTTCAAGAGATTAGGAATTAGATAAGTTAAAAGGCTGTAATAAAACTCGTTAAAAGTCTGTGAGAGAGCAGTGTATTTAAAATAAAG
>JBJFAF010000188.1:0-7559 GCA_051887755.1 Candidatus Coproplasma sp. | reverse complement strand
TATCCAAGGGAATATCGAAGAACCCTTGAATTTGGAGGCAGTGTAAATCCATAGTTAAAATTCTGTCCGCACCTGCGCTAGTCAAAAGATTTGCAACGAGCTTTGCGGTGATAGGCTCTCTCGAGCGGGCTTTTCTGTCTTGGCGGGCATAGCCGAAATAGGGGATAACCGCCGTAATTCTGCCTGCACTTGCACGCTTTGCGGCGTCTATCATAATGAGCAGTTCCATCAGGTTTGCGTTGACGGGATAGCTCGTAGACTGAACTAAGAACACGTCCTTACCACGCACGGTTTCGTCGTAGCGAACGTAAATTTCACCGTCGGAAAAGTGGGTTACTTCCATTTCGCCGAGCGTGGTGTTGAGCTGAGCGGCAATTTTTTCTGCCAAAGGTCTGTTGGAGTTGCCAGAAAAAATCTTGATTTCGTTGCCGTGGTTAATCATTGGGTTTACTTCCTCCGATATGTATTTATTTTCACGGGTTGTCTTCCGTTTTAATACTTTGCTTGACCTGCTATTTTGCAGGGTGTGCGTTTTCAGTCCGCCTCGGTTTTACCGCCGAAGTACTAAAGGTCATAAACGGCATACGCTTACAACTTATTTTACATATTAATTTTACTTTTTTGTAAACTTATTGTCAAACGCCTGTATAATATTAAAAATTTTTATTTAAAATGTTAATTTGTAACTAGAAAATTGAAAACTTTCTTTTAAAAAATATCGTTAGTTATCGCCTTTAGGCTTATTATCTTGATTATTATCTTCCGCATTATTTTCTTCCGCCGACTTGACCTTTTCCCTTATGCGCATCGACGAAAAGAAGTCCGAAAGGATTTGCCTGCACTCCTCTTCCATTACTCCGCCCTCGACTTCGACGGTATGGTTTAACAGGTTTGCGCCCGCAATTTGTGCCGTTAACGAGCGACCCTTGTCCTCCCTTGCGCCGAAATATACTTTTTTTATCCTTGAATTGAGCACAGCCCCCATACACATAGGGCAGGGCTCTAAAGTGACGTACAGTTCACATTCGGGTATGCGCCAGCTCTTAAGCTTTTTGCACGCCTTTTCTATCGCCTCTATCTCCGCATGCGCCGTTGCAATCTGCCTTTTAGTACGGCGGTTGTGCCCGCGTGAAATGACTTTGCCGTCTAAAACGACGACCGCACCGATGGGTACTTCCCCCTCGTCGAACGCCTTTTGAGCACACTTCAACGCCGCCTTCATATATTTGTTTTTCATAAGTGTCCTTATTTAATATTCTTCAAATCTTAATACTTTTTTAAACCGCCCGTCTCGGGGGTGTAATTATCGAAAAAATAGGTCAAAAGCCCGAAACACTCGTTGATATCCTTAAGACGGGTTATGGGGTGGGTAAGACCGTCGTTTCCGCATTCAATCGTATACGCAGGGATAGACAGCTTTTTTATGCACCAGTCCTTATATCCCCCTGAGCTGCCCTTGAGCATTTTGGGGTGATAGCCCGTATATGCTGAGAGGATATTCGCCCCCGCCTTATCGCCTACGCCGCCGTATTCCCAATAGATTTCGCCGCCTTTGGTGTGAAAGCTTAAAGTGACGAAAGGCGCAATTTGCTGGGTAAAGCGTGCAAGCGCAGAGGATTCAGGTTCGGACAACGGATAGTCGCCTATGCAGTTTTCCGCACCCCTAACGGTGGTATTGAGCACTCCCGCACCCCAATCGGCGTCGAAATTGCAGTTTAAGTCTACGCCCCTGTAATTAGCCTTCCAAAGCGGCTTTTGCGTTTGGGATATGATTGCCCCGTCGGGATTTAAAAGGGGTATTATCCAACCACCCGACGCTACCCTTTGCTTGATAAACTTTAAGGCAAGCCTTGTGCATATCCACTCCCTTGCGTGCGTTCCGCAGACTACGATAAATTGCTTGCCGTAGTCTTTGCCGACGTGAAAGGCGTATATATCCCTGCCCTGACAGGAATAGCCAATAACGCACCTTTTGCTCTTATAGGCTGAATAAGCCTCGTTGACTTCTTCGTATATGGTCATACGACATTATACGAATTTTACGCCCGTCTTATGAACTTAAGGCAAGATTAAAATTTTTAATCCTCCCCGCTATTTATGATATTCGCTGCCGCCGTTTATCATAAAAGCCCTGTAGATTTGCTCAAGTAAAATCACCCGCATAAGCTGATGGGGAAAGGTCATATCCGAAAAAGAGAGCTTTAAGTCCGCCTGAGCTTTGACACTATCTTCCAAGCCGCAGGAAGAGCCGATTATAAAAGTAATTTCCTTGCCGCCGTCGCATAGCCTTTTAATTGTTGAGGCGAGCCGCTCGCTCGAGTACTTTTCCCCCTCTACGCACAGCGCAATCTTATAGCCTGAACACGCTTTTATAACGATGGGCGCCTCCTCCTTTAAGCTTTTTCCCTCTGCAAGCTCCTTTATTTCAAGCTTGCAAAAACGGGAAAGCCGCTTGGAGTATTCCGCAATAGCGTCCCTTAAATAACTCTCCTTAATCTTCCCTATACAGACAATATTTACCTTAATCATACGAAGAGCCCCAAAATCCAAGTCAGTACGGTTACCGCAATACCTACAGAGGCGAAGATAAAGAAACCTGCTACGCTTTTCCTTTCGCCCTTTATAAGCCCGCCTTTAACCTTTTTGTCGAGCACGAGCCAGACGACTGCGCCTACAAGACAGAGCGCAGAAGTAACGGTTATTGCGATATTGCCCCCCTGCGAGATAATTAAATTCCCGTTTGCGTCTAATGCGTTTACGGAATACAGCGTCAATATCAAGGCGTTGTTTATAAAGTGAATTAAGACGACGGGCGTTATCGACTTAGAGCGGATAGCAAGCAGGGTAAACAGACAGCCGCAGATAAATTGGTAAATCGTCTGTTCAACCGAGCCGTGGTACAGGCTGAATAATAAGCCCACTAAAAATACCGTCCTGACCGAGCCGACTTCCTCTTCCATATTGTTGAGAATTATTCCTCGGAATAAAAACTCCTCCAAAACGGCGGGAAGAACGGCAATGACCAAAATCGCAGGCAATAAATTCCAACCCGAAAGGTCGGGAAGGCTGTTTGCCCTACGAGTATAACCCATAAGCTCGAAAAGCTTTATGAGATATTCGTTTAAAGAGTTAAGCGAGAAAAGCAGACCGAATATAAGCAAAAGCCCGATAAGATAATACTTAGGGCGGCACTTTACGGGTAAAAGCGGGCGTAACGGTTGGTTAAAGAGAAAACACACTAACAAAAGCGTGATTGCAAGGGCAACGGACGACGTTAAATAGCCTATATATTTTGCGGCGTCAGTGCCTGCAAGTCCGCTTGCGCTTATTATTAAAGACGCAATAAAACTGACGAATACGTTTAATACGACCGCCACTGAAAAGGCGAGTCCGCCCCCTTTAGCCGAGAGCGGGAGGCGTTTATAGTTAAATCCTTTATTTTCTTCCATCGTTATAATTATACATTAAGGCGGCGTTTAAAGTAAACGAAAAGAGTTTACTTTTACGGAAAAATATATTAAAATTTAAACTATGAGGAAGTTAGACACTAGAGAAATTGCAGACGTAATATATTCTCTTGCGCTTAAGGCGGGGGTAAGCCTTACCCCCTCTTGCCGCAAAGCCTTGAACGAGGCGTATGAAAACGAGGACGGCGATGCGGCTAAGTTCGCCCTTAAAACGCTTATCGACAACTATAACGTTGCCGAAGAAAACGTTCTGCCCGTATGTCAAGACACGGGTATGGCGGTTGTCATTTTGGAAATCGGTCAGGAAGTATTTTTGACGGGTGAACTTTTGGAGGACGCCGTAAACGACGCCGTAAGGCGTGCCTATAAGGACGGTTACTTCCGCAAGTCGGTCTGCGACCCCATAACGAGAAACAACACGGGCGACAACACCCCTGCCGCTATACATACCAATATTTGCGCAGGCGATAAGGTTAAGATAACCTTCCTGCCCAAGGGGTTCGGCAGCGAGAATATGAGCGCTATGTATATGCTTAAGCCCTCTCAAGGGGTAAACGGCATAATCGACGCCATAGTTGAAACGGTAAAAAAAGCGGGTTCAAGACCCTGTCCACCCGTCTATATCGGCGTAGGCATAGGCGGAAGTTTCGATACCTGCGCATACCTTGCTAAAAAGGCGTTGACGAGGGACGTCGGCACTCATAACCAAAGGGCGGACGTAGCCGAGATTGAAAGGATTGCGCTTGAAAAGGTGAACGCCTTAAACATTGGCTGTCAGGGCTTTCACGGCAAGACTACCGCTTTAGGCGTAAGCTGTGAATGGGCGTATACACACATAGCAGGTCTGCCCGTTGCGGTAAACATTCAGTGCCATTGTATTCGTTGCGAGAAGGCGGAATTATGAAAAAGCTTACACTTCCTTTGACTAAAGAACAGATTAAAGATTTACATGCGGGCGACAGCGTCACTATTTCGGGTTACATATACACCGCAAGGGATTGCGCTCACAAGCGACTGACGGAGATGATTGCCGCAGGCGAAGAATTACCCTTTGACATTAAGAACGCTATAATCTACTACGCAGGTCCCTGCCCTGCAAAGCCCGGCTACGCAAGCGGCAGTTGCGGACCTACCACTTCCGCCCGTATGGACGCCTACGCCCCCACCCTTTTAGACCTTGGGTTAGGCGGTATGATAGGTAAGGGCGAAATGTGCGAAGAGGTAACAAAAGCGCTTGAAAGGAATTGTTGCGTTTACTTTGCCGCAATAGGCGGCGCAGGTGCGCTCTACTCCAAATCAATCAAATCAAGCGAATTAATCGCCTTCCCCGAACTGTTATCCGAGGCGGTGAGAAGGCTTGAGGTAGTCGACTTCCCCGCCGTAGTCGCCACGGACTGCTATGGCAAAACTATTTATTAAAGCATAAAATACCGTAAATATGCCAAAAAATTCATAATTAGCAGATAAATTTACTATTACGAGAAAGATTTTTTTAATTTGTTGAGATTTTTTCCGCTACGATGGCAATCATTTATGGTACAATAAAAACGTAAAAGGAGGGTTATATGCAAATTGTTGACTGGATTGCACTCGGTATCGTAGTACTTGCCGCAATCATCGGTTTACTTCTCGGCTTTGGAAAATGCCTTAAGATTTTCACGAGCGGTATCGTCGGCGTACTTATTTCCGTAGTCATTACTTATTTCCTTATCGGTATAGTAGGAAGTTGGGGGTTTGTACAAGATTTATTAGGGAAGTTCACCCAAGCACTCGTAGACAACGGCAGTGCGTTCTGTATCTTCTTGAAAAATATCGGTATCGAAACCATCGTACTTGCAATAATATTGTTTATTATTATACAGCTTATCAGAATACTTATCGTCAATATCATTAAGGGCGTAGCCGAGGCGAACAACGTAGTTATTAAGGTTATTAATAAGTTCCTCGGTATGGTTTTCGCACTTGCGTTCTTTGCTATGATAGCTTTGGTTATTTTCCAAATTGTCTACCTCATCGGCGGCGAAACTTCGGAAAACTTTAGGGAATATTTGACGGGTACGTTTAAGATTAACTACCTATACGACAATAACCCCCTTCGCATAATCGCCGATATGTGGGTCAATAATTAATCACATAAAAACTAAATAAACTTTTATGCGGCAGGCAATTTATCAGGCTTTGCCGCATATATTTTTATATGGAATTTTCTTTCAACAAGCTTAAAAAGTTAGACGTTATTTCCCTTTCGGACGGTAAAAACTTAGGAAGATTTTGCGACGTTACCTTTACCCTGCCCGAGGGCAAAATCAAGGGCTTTACCACAACGGGGTGTAAAGGCTTTAAGTTTGGAAAATCGGAAATATTCATTCCTCTTTCCGATATAGTCAAAGTCGGCGAGGACGCCGTTTTGGTTAAAACGGGCGATAAGCCGCCAAAACCGCCCTGCCCGCCTAAGCACGATAAGGACTGCAAACCCGATTGCCCGCCTATGCGCAATCCCTGTAATCCCTGCAAGCCCGATTGCCCTCCGCCCGACCCCTACCGCAATAACCCGCCCTGCGACGGGCGCAGGAGTTTTGACGACTACGAGTAAAGCGAATTACCATATCGCCCGCCATAGGGCAAATAAACGCCGTTGAAACGAATTTAAATTTAAAACCGCCGAAATTATTACGTTATACAAAATTCGGGCAAAAAATAAACCCGACGGGCTTTTAAACCTGTCGGGTCATCTTTTATTATAGTTTAATTAACACGCCTTTTTGTCGTTTCCCTTGAACGCCCCGTAGATACGGGCTCGTTTTCTACTGCGCTGTAAAAACCGAACACGTCGTACACTCTCTCATCGTTCTCCGACATACCCCTTCTAATTTCGGGTTCAGGCGTAGGTGCGGGCGCAGGAGCGGGTTGCTGAGCAACAGGCTGTTGCTGTGCCGCAGGCTGTTGCTGTGCAACAGGTTGCTGAACTGTAGGCTGCTGAACGATGGGTTGCTGTACTACGGGCTGTTGCGCCATAGGCATATAGTAAGGCATAACCATAGGCTGAGCCATAGGCATCTGCATCATAGGTTGCACATAGGGCATCTGCATCATAGGCTGAACGTAAGGTACCTGCGTAATAACGGTGGGCTGCTGAGGCTGAACCATTACGGGCACAGTCTGAACTACGGGCTGCTGAGCGGCAGTCTGTTGAGCAGATTTCTGTGCGGTAGGCTGCTGAGGCAACTGCACTACGATGGGAGTTGCCGCCGTAGCCGCAGGGCGTACCGCCTGCTGAGTGGGCTGTACAACCACCTTGCGGGGCTTGTTTTTAGTTGAAGATTTGTTGCCTGAACGAACCAAAAGTACGCCCACGCCGATTATTGCAGCGAGAGTTGCCGCATAGCCGAACGCTAAAAGCACTATCTGCCAAGTTTCAAAACTGCTAACAGCTAACAGAGAAGTAAACATTACTATACCTCTTCCTTTATACTAACTCTATCCCCGAATTAAACGGGGACACCTATCCACATTATTATATGTGTGATAAAATATACCATTTTTTGTGCATTTCGTCAATACCTTTTCCAAAATTTTTTACTATAATCTTGAAAAAAAGTAGTGATTAATTAATAAGTTTATTAATAAAAAGTTAAAAATTACTATTAATTTGTTTTTACTTGCCGTTTAAACTAAAAGGGTTTATCCACGCACCCTTGCCTTACGGCTAAGGGTGCGCAGACGATTATTTAACCTTGAGGAGGCAACTGCAAAATTATGGGGGGCGCAGACTGTGCCTCTACGGGAGCAGACGCATATATAAACTCTGTATCGTTGCCGCCGTTGTTGTTATTGTTTTTGCGTGCCAACAATATTGCAACGATTATAAGTTCTACGAGAGCAAGCGCCGCCGTTACACAGAACATAATGAACCAGAAATTGCTAGGTTCACGGTAAACGCTTAAGGTTATGGTCTTAAGGGGTTCTGCAACCGCTCTGCCAGTACTCTTTTCGTAGATGTTGACAAGTATGTTGTTCATACCGTACTCAAGCTTGTCGCCGCCAACCACGTCGTAAGTGAACAGGTCTTTATCTACCTCTACGTCGAGCGTA